>CAZYWY010000050.1:0-8987 GCA_964651605.1 uncultured Pirellulales bacterium
CCTTCGAGCTTGATGGGTGCGACTTTGAGCCCTTTATCCTGCAGCAGTTTGGCCAGGCAGGATGAGAATATCCCTTTGCCTAAGCCGCTCATGACCGTGCCCATCACGAACACGTAGCGGGCTTTGCCTTTTTTATAACCATCCGGCATCGGCGAGAAAAACTCGCTCTCAGTTGAAACGTCACTTACCGATGCTAACAAGTCCTTTTCTTTTACCATTTATTGTTCCTTTTTTTCTTGTAGGGTGTGCACCGCACACCTTTTTTAGGATTGGTGGGCATTGCCCACCCTACATTATTTTTATCGTAGGGTGGGGCTTCCGGCTACGGCTCTGCCTTCGCCGAGACGAGTGCCCCACCATTATTTATCGATTCGGTGGGTTAAAGCCTTCAATTTTTATTTTTCAATTTTTGCCTGTTGCCATTGTATATAGGCTAAACCGCCATCATTTACAATTTCTTTATAAATTATTTGCTCACTTTCGACATCAAATAGTATATCAACACCCAAGACTCTTCCCCACCAGGCGCGAACATATAATATCTTTTCGTTTATCCATGTAGTGTGAATATTATAGCGGTGAACTTTTAATAAATTTAACTTTATAAGATAATCACGTTCATTATAGATGTTTAGATATACATCTCGGTCCATGAAATTCGTAGAGTTTGGTTCTATTATTGTTGTCGAAAACCAATAGGCTTCATTAGGGGAATAAATCTTTTCTGATGTAATTTCTGTAGCTGGAATTCTTTCGATATTGATTCTATCTGCCCAGTGATTATCGAAAGGTGTTTGAAAGACTCTTGATTCTTTCCATTTATCTGGTGTAGTGTGGAAAGTCCAATCCTGAGTATTGCTATGTTTTTTGCCACAGCCGGCAACAATTAATGAAACACAACAAGTTATAAAAATAACATTTTTCATTTTTTCTATGCTGTAATTTGAATCGGTGGGCATTGCCCACCCTACAATTTCTGATTTTGAATTTTTCTTTGTCATCCATTCGACTTCGCTCAGGACTTGTTTTGATTTTTACATTTTAATTTTTGAATTTCTTAACTTGTATCTTTTAACAAATTCCGCGTATTGTTCCGGCGTGTCGATGCCGGCGCCCCCGCCGTTTTGCTTCGCAAAGCGAAGCAGCGGGGGTTCGACCTTGCCGACCAAAATTCCATAGCCATTTTCGAGCGCACGCAGTTGCTCGAGTTTTTCGATTTTCTCAAGCGGCGACTGCGACAGTGCGGTAATTTTCAGCAGAAAATCCCTGCGATATGCGTAGATGCCCAGATGCCTAAGATAATTTTTTAAATCACCAACACCGGCCTTTGCCCGGTCGTAAGGAATAGGCGCACGCGAAAAATAAATGGCTTGGCCGACATCGTGCCGATGTCGGCTAAACATTACCACAACTTTTACGATGTTAGGATTTGTAACGTCCAGGGCATTTTTAAAAGGTGCAACTAATGTCGCCATCGGGTAATCTGGGTGAACGACAAGAAGTTGGGCAACCTTGTCGATATAAGCAGGGTCGATTTCCGGCTCGTCAGCCTGGATATTCACTACGATATCAGCGTCAACTTCGGATGCCACTTCTGCGATGCGGTCGGTGCCGCTCTGGTGTTCGGTCGAGGTGAGGATGCATTCGGCGCCGAAAGACTGGGCGGCGGCAATGATTTTTTCATCATCAGCAGCGATGATAATCCGCTGGGGCAGCTTGGCCTGTCGGACCTGCTCATAGGTATGCTGGATGAGAAACTTGCCGGTATCTTTGACAAGGACCTTGCCGGGCAGCCTCGTGGATGCGTATCTGGCCGGTATAACAGCTAAAATATTCACAAATATTCAGGCCTTATTTATATTATTTTTGTTTTTTTAATGACGAGTACAACACGAACAGGGAATTTTCCAGCCTTGAAAAATGCCTGGCCGGCGAAATTCCAACTGGACTTGTATCATAAAAAGAAAATAATTGCTCGTCAAATCATTTTTTCGCCAACACAACGGCTGCTTTGCGCATTATAATAATAGAAAAATAAGGTGCTACGCGGGGCAAAAGAACAGAAGTGAACGAAATAATAGCGGATGTTGTGATATTGGAAGATTTTCCTGCAAACGACCGGGTCCTGGAGTTGAATATAGTTGAAATATTCCTTGCTGAGACAGGCCGATTCAGGCGGATTATCGCCGGGATGGGGCTGAACGCCGCCGACGTTGAAGATGTGCTTCAGGATGTCTCAACCAGGGCGTTGAAGCAGGCAGTAAAGTTCGAGACAAAGCAGGAGGTTGTTCGCTGGCTGGTTAAAGTTACAATCAATCAGTGCCTTGCAGAACATAGAAAACGGCGGCAGTTTAGCAGCAAAGCAGGCGAAATTCTCCGCAGGCAGCAGGAAAATCGAGCGATTTCGGCAGATAAAAAGGTAATCCTCGAAGAGGAGCTTGAAATTGTTCGGGATAGTTTGCAACAACTGGGTGAAACATTGCTTGGGCCTGTCGTGCTGCGATATTTTTGCGATATGGACTCGAAAGAGATTGCAGAAATATTAGGGCAGAATCCTTCAACCATTCGCAGCCGGCTGAGGGATGCAAGGATGATTCTTGCGAAGGGATTATTGAAAAGAGGTGTTAAGTAATAATGAAAAAGACGTGTAATGATATTCAGGAAATGCTGGTCGATTATGCTGATGGGCTATTGCCGCCGGCTGAATCGAACGATGTTGTAGGTCATCTTGCAGAATGCGATGATTGCCAAAAGGTGCTTGCTGCGCTGCAAAAGTCGCTTAAGCTTGCAAAAATAGTCTGGGAGGATGGCCTGAATGAGGCGCAGGCAATAAAGACGCCAAGCATACCGAAGACCGTCAAAATTCATTGGCTGCGGTATGCTGCTATTGCAGCGAGCATTTTGATTATAACGGCTGTTTCGGTTTTATTGTGTTTTTCAAAAAAGCCGGAAGCAAAACAGCCCGCATTGAGCTTCGAGGAGATTGAAAAAAATATAAATGACTCCGGCAATGCAGCCCGGTTGTTGGCAGCGACGGAGCTGTTGGCACAATCTCCGCAGGATAAGGAGTTCGTGGAAGAGCAGTACCGTAATATTGTCGAGCGTTATCCACAGACGTCCGCAGCCGAGAGAATAAAGTCGAAGATACAGTAAATTGTGATTGAATGGATTCCCGCTTGCGCGGGAATGACAGTTTTGCGATAAAAGAACGTTAGGAGATTTATATATGATTAGCTCAAAGAAAACCGTATTTATGATAGCTTTGATAGTAGTTGGCGTTTTTACTTCGATATGGGCTGTTGAGCCGAACGAGCCAAACGAGCCGAACTTCCCAAAAACAGTGGTTAAATTTGAAAACGTCGATAGGACAATTCCGTGGTGGGTCAGAAGTGCTAACGGCCAAACTGTTACTCCTTCCAGCTCTATAAAACCACTTTATATTGCACAAATCAGGCTCAGAGAATATCCCGCTCAACTAAGAAACGAAGCCTATGTTATGGCTACAATATTTGAAAGTCCCATTGCAAAGAAATTTTCAAAAGAACAGCAGGAGTTTCTAAAAACAGGATTTGCAGTCAACATTAACTTAGTAATGAATCAAACATTGCCCGGATATAATTTTATATCGTTATATGCGATAAGCTCGGAAGATGCCAAACTTATGGCTCAGGCGCTGATAGACACACTTAATACCAGAGCAGCACAGGAATTGGCCAGCCTGAAAAAGAAAATAAATCGGGACAAGCAGGAGCTGGACAAAGCGCAGAAAGAGCTGCCGGAAATAGAAAAGCAGCTTGAGGATGCTGAAGAACAATATAAAAAAGTTAAGGATGCTACGCATCGATATTCTTCCGATGCTGAAGAAGCAGAGATGGCAAAAAAAAGTATTATAGAAATGAATAAGGAGATCGATTTGCTTGATATCGAATTGGCAGGAATTCGAGAAAAGGTTAAGACTGCCGAAAAATACAAAGAAAAAGAAACAATGGGTTCAAGTACATACGAAAAGCTCAATGAGATGTATGTCGAGCTTATGGTAGAGCTAAGCGGTCTTCAAGCCCGCAGTGATATGACCGAAAAGATTCGCAAGAGAGAGCAGGCATTTCTTAATATATTTGTCAGGCTGACGGACCTGAATAGTAAAACAGACAGAATAAGGTCTAAAATTGGCGGCCTTCCAAACGTTATTTTAGATTTTTCAAACCGGTTAAAAGACACAACACCCCGGGCTAATGCGTACTGGCTACCGCCAAATGTTTATCAGGACACAGTTATAATTTATCCGGTAGAGAATAGATAAAAACTAAAGATTTCGCTTGCGTTCGATTTCCGTAGCTTGTTTAAGAGCATGTTTTTCTTTGCGGGTCAGGCTGTGCAGGCCTGATTTGTTGACCTTATCCAAAATCCTGTCAAGCTCGATTTGCAGGTCCTGTTCGTCGGCGATGATTTTTTCCCATCGGCCTGCGTGTAATTTCGAGGTTAGTTTGTTTCGCCAGGACTGCGAGAATACATAGGCGGCACCGGTGGCCATTCCAGCCAGATGAGCTGTATCACCGCCGGCATTTGTCCCCCAGGCTAATATATTAAGCAGATACAATACTGTGAAGCCTATTGCTGCTACTCTTATCGGTACCGGGAAAATAAATATAAAAACAATAAAGTGCGGGAAAAGTATTGCGCAGGCAGCTAACATACCGAGTATCGAGCCGGAGGCCCCTTCCATAGGGGCGGCCCAGGCTGGATGAATAAGGCAAAGGACTGTAAAAAATAGTCCGCCTGCTATGCCGCAGGATAAGTAGAAAATAATGAATTTCCTGCTGCCCCAGTGTTGTTCAAGGGTCGGCCCGAGGAAAAACAATCCGAGCATATTGAGAAAAATGTGCCATCCGGTCCAGTGTAAGAACTGATAGCTGACTAATCTCCAAATCTGCAGGGCAGCCCAGACCGAGGTCGGGTACACCGAAAACAGAGCATCAAGGCGGCCACTCGAAAAGAAAAAGATTTTGAGCAGGTGTATGCCGAAGTTGATAATCAACAGCCATTTGACTACCGGGGTAAGTTGCGGAAGACCCATCCGCATTTGCGGTGCGTAATGGTCGCGAGATTGAAAATCTGCCTGAGTATAATCTCTGTCATAAAGACCCATAAAATGCCTTTTTCAATTTATAATTAGAAGGTATAGGATATAGAAAATCAAAAATTAAAATGTAAAATGCAAAATTAAGGAATCGTCCCTAAGGGACTCCACAATTTTGATTTTTGCTATTTGATTTTTACATTTAATTATACCCTATCCCCATTTTTTCAGTTGTGCGGTTTTGTTTGCATCCGTTGAAAAACCGCTATAAGAACCACACCTAATACAATCATAGGAATACTCAGGTTTTGTGAGACTGTAAGACCATCGAATTCATAAGGATTGTCATCCCTGAGAAATTCTATAAGGAATCTCATTATACCATAGAGGATAAACATCAGGCTAAAAACAAAGCCGGGTTTAATCAGGAATTTATGTTCATTATGTTTATCAGGGATACTTCGGCTCTTTCGCAGGAAAAGATATGCAATCAGACACAAAATGCCTGCGCCGATAGATTCATATAACTGGGTCGGATGCACCGGCAGGGGGCGATATTTACCTTCTGTAACTTCGATTTGCTGTTTTATTGTCAAGTCTTCATAAGGTTTCAGATACTTTATACCATTGACGTTAGTATATTCGAAATAATCATCGGGAAGTTTTAATTGTGGTTCAGAACGATTCCTCTTTGAGTTAGGATTGATTTGACTCTCGAAAACGAAAGAAGGGTAATAGGTTTTATCTTCTTTTTTTTCTATAAATGATGGAAAAGTAACTGCCCAGGGAATATTTGCAGGCTTGCCGAAGCAACAGCCGTTCAGGAAACAGCCGATTCTGCCGAAAGCCAGTCCGAGCATCAAGCCGACGGCCAATACATCAAGACACTGGCGGACGGGCAGTTTATAATAAATCATATATATAATAATGACAGCCATAGCTAAAAGTACGCCGCCGTAGAATTCGAGGCCGCCCTGCCAGATATATAATAGTTCAACCGGATTTGCCCGAAATTTATCATAGTAGTGTATGATGTGAAACAACCTTGCCCCTGCTACACCTGCGACCAGTGCATAAAGTGCAATGTTTGTGATAATCTGTGGATTGGATATAAAACTGCGGCAAAGACGCTTCAAAAGCCAAAGTGCCATAAGAAAACCGACGACCATCATCAGGCCGTAGCTTTTTACGGTTGTATGAATGAAGGGTAACTTAAAAAGTTCTGGATACATTGAACCACATCTGGTTGCCGGCGTCTTTCTCGCCGAAGTTACTAACTTTTATTGCTTTCCTTTTATTCTGTTTTTTTCATCAAGAACAGCCACTTTGGGTTTGAATTCCTTCACCTGCTCTGAGTCGAAAAAGCCGAATCCCATAATAATCACAAGGTCACCGGCCTTTATCAGTTTTGCTGCCGCCCCGAGTATTATAATGCTGCCGGAATTAGCCTCTGCTGGCACAACATAAGTTTCCAGTCTGTTGCCGTTATTTAAATCAACGACAAGAACAGATTCGTAAGGCAGAATATCAACCGCTTCCATTAAAGCCGAGTCAATAGCAATGCTGCCCGGATAATGCAGCTTCGCCTCGGTTACGGTCGCACGATGCAACTTACTCTTTAACAACTTTATAAACATAAATTTATGAGTGTTTAGATTTTCTATTTTTTATCTTTCAGGGTAACAATTCCTTTATGCAAATCTACTGATAAATACAGGCCGCGGAAAAAATCAAGGCCTAATAAACCATCCACGGTTGCACTTGGAGGAAGCGTATGGCAGAGTACTGTGAAATTCTCAAGAGTTCTGCCTAATGTCTCGATTTTCTTAATCATTATTGAAGGTGCAAATTCCACTCCGCTGCCTGTTGTTACCTGGATACGCTCCTTTGAAGAAGCCGGGTCATAACCTAAAAGCATTGCCACATCCCAGTTGATTATTGAGTTGGTTGCACCGGTGTCCAGTGCAAGCTGGACTATTATATCTGTATCTAAGCCATATAGACGTGTTGGGATAACAATTAAGCCTCGTTTGGGATTAAAGCTCGTATTCATAAAACAACCGCCGCATTATCCTTTAATTTGACGGTACAAAGAATAGCAGAGTGCTTTGGGTGCAATTCCCTTGCTTTTCGATAGACCTCATCTCTATCTTTACTGTGCCACAACACAACACCTTTTTTAATGCTTAAATCATTATTAGTTTCAGGTTCGCTGATGAGAACCCACTGGGCGTTATACCGTTGTTTAATTTCGGATAGTGTTAAGAATTCTTTCATTCTGCCAAGCTCGATAAAATCCTTATCTAATTTTCGCTCCTATAATTATATACTTTTTCAAAGTTGTGTCGAGCAGAATATTATCAATCAGCCGAGTTTGGCCGAGTCTGACGGCGACAGCGACCAGGGCATTGCCATCAATTCTGTCAATATCCTCAAGCGTTTTAGCATTAACGATGCTTATATATTCAATCTCAATCGAAGATTTTTGCTGCAGGATTTTTTTCATCTCAGCGATAATTTTGTCCGATTCTGTAATACCGGATTCAAACACCTCCCGGCATTTCTGGAGTGATTTATAGACATAAACTGCATCCAGCCTGTCCTGGCTGTTAAGATATTGATTTCTGCTGCTGACCGCCAGGCCATCCGGCTCGCGCACAGTCGGACATACAATGATTTTTAATGGCAGGTTCAAATCCATCACCATACGCTGTATGACGGCAACCTGCTGAGCATCTTTCTGGCCGAAAAAAGCAACATCGGGGATAACTATATTAAATAACTTGGTGCAGACCGTAGCTACGCCGCGGAAATGCCCGGGCCGGCTTTTCCCGCATAAAGGGGCGGTTATTTTCTCGACATCGACCCTGGCCAGATTCCTGGATGGGTACATTTGTTCGACCGAAGGAGCAAAAACTGCATCGACACCTGCCTTTCTGCAAATCTTCAGGTCTTCCTTGATTGGCCGGGGGTATTTGTTGTAATCTTCGCCCGGCCCGAACTGTGTGGGATTGACGAAAATGCTGACCACGACAAAATCGCACTTTTTCTTCGCTGCCTTGATTAGCGAGATGTGGCCGATATGCAGTGCGCCCATCGTCGGCACGAACCCAATTTTTTTGCCCGCCCGCCGAGCGGCTTTTACTATATTTTTTATTGATTTTATTGTCTTTGCGGTTTTCATTAACTATATCTTAACCGCAAATTTTGCGAATTTCACGCATTTTTTAGGTATGGAAGCAGGCTAAGCCTCCGCTTGTCCCGAGCGTAGCCTGCTTCCCGGATACGGTGGTGTAGGTGTGATTATTGTGTATTATTTTGAGGTTGTGGATTTTGTGGTTTTGATTCTTCCGGCTGTTTGAATTCGAAGTTTTTCCTGACAGCCTGCTGGCGGACGGAGTTGATAATCGCAGAGCCGAGAGTTTTGTCGCCGCCTTGCTGTTTTTTGCTTTCGGCTGCAATGTAATTGTTTCGCTGCACGTTCAATGCCTGAATCTTTTGCTGGATTTCGACTCTTTCTTTTGCCTTGGTATCAGCGTAAGCCTTTCTCTGCTCGATGGTCATCTTTTGCATATTTTCGGGCAGGTCTGTATCATTAACATCTTCCAGCTTGAATTTTTCATCCTTGAGCGCATCGACCAGGTCCCAACTGCTGTTTCTGTAGTTAAAAGACGATTTTGCCACCGTTCTTTGAAGCGCAGCCTCCTTTGACATATTGGAGGCGTTCAGGTCCTGGGCAGCCTGTCTCTGGTGTGCCATTTGTCCTGTGCTGCCGAATGCAATATAAGTTTCGTTCAGTTTGCTGCTCAGTGCGGCAATTTCTTTATCTTGCGGAGCTTCAATATGGACAATCTGACTGTTCTGGTCGATATTTAGGAAAGTGCCGTCGGCTAAAACAGCCCCGTCTTTC
>CAZYWY010000051.1:0-8977 GCA_964651605.1 uncultured Pirellulales bacterium
GGCGTTCAGACGGTAGGTGATTTGCTCGAATATTACCCGCGGGACTGGAATTTTATACCTGAGCCGGTAAAAATCAACCGAATACAGCCCAACCGGGACGTTGCGATTATAGGATTGGTCGAATCGACCGATTACCAGGACTATCGCAGGCAGCCGCTCTTTGAGGCCATTGTCAGCGACGATACCGCAGTATGCAGAATTATATGGTTTCACGGCGGATACCTTCGCAGCAAGCTGAAGCCGGGTCAGGTCATCCTGGCCACAGGAAAAGCGACAATATACAAACACCAACTCCAGTTGACCAATCCGAAATTTGTAACACTCGACAAGAAACATACCGACCTGGAACACCTCAGCGGCGGGATTTACCCGGCCCGCAAAGGGCTGCAAAGCAGACAAATCAAGCGAATCATTGCCCCTGTGCTTGAGAAGATTCCACAGCTTGTCACTGAATTATATAATCAAAATTTTCTGAAGAAAACTGAGCTAATCAGCAGAGAAAACGCTTTTGCCTGGATACATCAGCCGCCGGACGAAAAAAAACTGGCGCAGGCACAGCGAAGATTAAAGTATGACGAGCTGTTTTTAATGCAGCTGGGGCTTGCGCTTCGCAGATATAAAAGTCAGCACTACTGCACAACCAGCCCGTGCCTGTGCAGCGAAGAGATTGACCGCAGAATCAGACGCCGGTTTCCTTTCCTGCTGACCGAAGACCAGCAAAGCTGCATAGCCGACATAACTGCGGATATGGGCAGAACGATTCCAATGAACCGTCTTTTACAGGGTGACGTCGGCTCCGGCAAGACAGTGGTTGCTCTGTATGCTGCGTTGCTGGCGGTTGCCAATAAGCAGCAGGCGGCGATTATGGCGCCGACCGAGATTTTGGCAGGCCAGCATTTTTTAAGTATAGAAAGATACCTGAAAAATAGTAACGTCAGAAGGGTACTGCTCACCGGCGGCTTGACAGGTGAAAAACGCACGCATCTTTTAGCAGGAATAAAGAGCGGTGACATCGACATTGTAGTAGGGACGGTAGCATTGCTGCAAAATGACGTGGAATTCCGCAAGCTCAATCTTGTTGTGATTGACGAGCAGCATAAATTCGGTGTTCACCAGCGGGCGCAGCTTCGCAAGCAGACCAGCCCGCATTGTCTGGTTATGACAGCAACTCCTATCCCCCGAACACTTGCTATGACAGCATTCGGTGACCTGGATGTCTCTGTAATTAAACATTCACCGCCCGGCAGAGGAGCGGTTGTTACCAGATGGGTCAGTCCGCAGGACAGATATAAAGCTTACGATTTTATTCGTGAACGGCTCAGGGCAAAAAAACAGGCCTATTTTGTCTTTCCGAGAATTACGTCACTCGAACAGGACAGCGAAATAAAGGCAGCGACCGCCGGCTGGGAAAACTTCTCGAAGGAAATTTTCTCTGAATATTGTGTTGAGCTATTGCACGGCCAGATGCCTTCCGAAAAGAAACAGCAAATAATGACTGAATTTCGCAAAGGCAAGATTGATGTTCTGGTTTCAACTATTGTAGTGGAGGTCGGTCTGGATGTGCCTAATGCAACAATAATGGTTATCGAAGGTGCTGAGCGGTTTGGCCTGGCACAACTGCATCAGTTGCGCGGACGCATCGGCAGGAGCGAGGCGAAATCGTACTGCCTTTTATTCGCTGAGACGGAGAATGAAACAGCGAAAAGCAGGCTTGAGGTAATGCTCAGGAGCAATGACGGTTTTGAAATTGCCGAGCACGACCTCCGGCTGCGCGGGCCGGGGGAACTTTTCAGCACAAGGCAGCACGGCCTGCCGGATTTGAAAATCGCAAGCATTATTAATGATTTTGATTTATTGAATATGGCAAGAAAAAATGCGTTTGAGTTGGTTGCGCAGGACCCGATGCTGATTGAGCCGGGGCATAGGAATATCCGACAGGCGCTTTTGGCCAAATTCGGCGATTCGCTCGGCCTGGCGGATGTTGCATAAAATATTCTCTAAATTGTATCTGATTTTATTGACAATCCCGCAGATTTTGGGATAATTACACAAATCGTATAAAAATTATTGTGGCCGAAGTTTATGCTTGGCATAAATACGGGGGACCCGGATTTCGGGGCGAATTCCTCCAAAAAGGATAGGGTACTTTCAAGCCCGAGCCCGTCAGCTAACCCCGCAGGCGTTTGAAAGGGCAATGACAGAAATAAATAGCATTTCGCAGGCAGCTATATATTTCCCTTTGCCCTTGTTATAAAGGGGAATATGAGATTATCTTTTAGATATTACAGGATTGCCGCCCTTTATCATATCCTTAGCAAACGGCCTTATTAAAGGAATTAAAAATGTATGTAATAATAAGCGGATGCGGCAGGGTTGGTTCGGAGCTGGCCAAACTATTGGCCGGTGAAGGCCACAACGTCGTAATTGTTGACCAGAACACGGCTTCGTTTGAACGTCTGGGAGGAACGTTCAACGGCTTGACCGTAGTGGGCAACGGCTATGACATTAACTTGCTGAAAGAGGCGGGCATAGAAAAGGCCGATGCCTTTTGCGCACTGACCAACGGCGACAATACTAATCTTGTTTCTGCGCAGGTGGCAAAAAAAATCTTTAACGTGCCAAAGGTTATAGCCCGCATTTATGACCCTCAGCGGGCCCACATTTACTCTGCGCTGGGGCTTGATATTATCAGCGGAACAATACTTTTTGCCGCTATGCTCAGAGACAAGATAATCGAAAGCCGGTTTTCAAGTTATCTGATTGAAACAAAAGAGCTGGGAGTTATCGAAATCGAGGCCAAAAACAGTCTGGTCGGGCAGACAATCCAGCAGATTAACATACCGGAAGAATTTCTCGTAACTGCAATAAGAAGACTCGAAGGTGTCTTTATCCCCGGCCCGGAAACAGTCCTGCAGGACAAAGATATATTGATGGCGGTAGTGAAAGTTGCGAGCCTGAAAAAAATAAAAAGCAAGTTCGGTTTATAGAAGCGAAGGTGCTATATGTATATTATAATCGTTGGTGCCGGCAAGGTTGGTTACTTTTTGTCCAGGCGACTTAGCCAGGATAAACATACGGTTTGTGTTGTTGAAAAGAGCAAAGCTACCTGTGAAGAGATAGCCAAGGAGCTAAAAGTAGTGGTGATTAGAGGTGATGGCTGCGACCCGCAAATCCTCGAACAGGCCGGCGCCGCCAGAGCGGAAGTTATTGCTGCCGTTACAGGGGACGACGAGGACAATCTGATAATATGTCAGCTTGCCAAGGAGCTTTTCCATATCCAGCGCACCGTGGGGCGTGTAAATAATCCGCAAAATGAAAAGACCTTCGCCGAGCTTGGGGTGGATATCCCGATGAATTCCACCGAAATTATCGCCAAAATTATCGAGGAAGAGATTTCATTTTCCGACTTTGCCACGCTGCTGAGCTTTAAACGCGGCAAGCTGGCGATTCTTCGGATGGATTTGCCGAAGGATTCGCCTGTGATAGATAAGCAAGTGAAAGATATTCGCTGGCCGGAAAATTCCGTGCTGCTTTCTGTGGTAAGAAAGGACGATGTAGTTATACCTCGAGGAGATACCGTCCTGATGGCTGGCGATGATGTAATCGCCCTTACGATGGTCGGCAATGAGTCAGAACTTTCAACTTTATTGGCGGGTAAATAATGAAGAGAAAATCCATCTCCAATGCTCTTTTTGGTGTTGCCGTGGAAATCCTTTATGCCATTGTGATAATATTGTCGGCGTTTTTAATTTGTGTAGCTGCATATTTTATTAAGCTATGATTCTCAGACCCCAGTTACAAGACTTCAGAAATATTGGTTATTACTCAGGCAAGATTATTACAGGTATCGGTATCACAATGCTGATACCTGCCGGAGTAGGTCTGCTTTTTGGGGAGGTAAATCCCGCACTGGATTTTGTGATAGGTGCAGAAATAGCTCTGCTTGTAGGCCTGATTTTGAGCAAAATATGTTATACGGAAAAAGACCTTAACTGGATGCAGGGAATGATTGTTGTTTCACTGTCCTGGCTGGCGGTAATGGCCGTAGGGGCGATACCTTTATACTTGAGTGGCCACTGGGGTTCTTATCTGGATGCCTGCTTTGAGGCGATGTCGGGTTTTGCCACAACAGGACTAACACTTGTGCGGGACCTCGACCATCTTTCCTACGCACACAATTTGTGGCGGCATTTGATTATGTTTATCGGCGGACAGGGAATCGTGGTTGTTGCGGTTTCCTCTTTAATGAAAGGATTCTCCGGTGCCTTTAAGATGTACGTAGGCGAGGCACGCGATGAAAGAGTTCTGCCCAACGTAATTAGCACGTCACGTTTTATCTGGTTATTGAGTATTATCTATTTAATCTCATTTACGTTCGTGCTTGGGGTAGTTGGCATCGCAGGCGGAATGAAACCCGTCAATGCATTTTTCCACGGAACGTGCATTTTTATGGCTGCCTTCGATACCGGGGGGTTCACTCTGCAGTCACAAAATATCCTCTATTATCACAATCTGACTTTTGAGATTGTTACCATTGTCATTATGCTGCTCGGAGCGCTCAATTTTAATCTGCATTATCGACTTCTGACAGGCGACCGCAGGGAAATATGGCGGAATATCGAGACCCGCACTTTGTTTATTAGTATCATACTCATTTTCCTGGTTGTAGTTGTCGGGTTGAAGCAGGCCGGCAGCTATCCTTCTGTAAGTATTATGTTTCGCAAGGGCTTTTATCAGTTGATTTCAGGCCATACCGGTACAGGGTATACAACTATTTATTCCAGACAATTTATCGACGACTGGAGCAATCTGGCTCTTGCGGGATTAATCTGTGCTATGGCGCTGGGAGGAGCAGCCTGTTCTACCACAGGCGCTATCAAGATGCTGCGTCTGGGCATAGTAGCAGAGGCATTTAAACAGGATGTAAAGCGAATCATCCTGCCGGAACGGGCAGTCATAGCACAAAAACTGCATCATCTGAAAGATATATTTCTTGAAGATAAACAGGCAAGAGCCGCTCTGTTGATTACACTGGCATATATAGCGTTATATGGTATAGGCTCGTTGATTGGAATGCTTTACGGATATTCTTTTCTGGAATCATTATTTGAATCGACCTCGGCAGCAGCTAATGTAGGCTTGTCGTGCGGAATTACATCGCCGGCTATGCCGACCGGCCTGAAGCTGACGTATATCGTGCAGATGTGGGCGGGAAGGCTTGAGTTTATGTCGGTGTTCACCTTAATCGGTTTTATTGGTGCAGCCATCAGAGGAAAATGATAAAAAAGACTGTAGAATACAGAATACAGACAACTTTTGCCCGGCCTTGCCGGAATACAGAACACAGAATGCAGACTTTTGTCTTTTGTCTTGTCTCTTGTGTTTTGTGTCTTGCATTCGATTGTTACGCTCAGCCTGTTTCTGTCTCAAGCACGGAATTGCTCAACAACGCCAGACAGTATGACGCCAACAGTGTGGTTTATAAAGGCGAGGTTATTGGCGATGTAATGGTCAGAGGCGATTTTGCCTGGGTAAATGTTAATGACGGCAACAACGCAATCGGCGTATGGCTTAGCAGAGAACTGGCAGATAAAATTAAATTCACCGGCAGCTATCACAACATCGGCGACCGGCTGGAAATTACCGGAACTTTTCATCGCAATTGCACCCAGCACGGCGGAGATATGGATATACACGCTCAGGATATGCGCATAATACAACCCGGCAAGGCTGTCAGCGGAGAGTTGAATACAACTAAACGAAATGCGGTTTATATCTTACTTGCAGTGTTGTTTATTTTGATTATATTTGTGCGACGCCGCAAAAGCAGCAAGCAAAATGCCGGATTAGATTAAATTTTTGGGACTGTAACCCAAAATAGTACACTGCTGCCGGCAGAGCCAACGGTAATTTATTTAGGAGCGGTTGACTCTACCTTTTTAATTTCAGGCCCGAACTTTTTGCCGGCATATTTAAATGACTGTACGAATAAAAGTACAAATATGAAAAAAGTTATAATCAGAATGACAGTTGTAATCCAGTGACGCGGTCTGAATTTCTTTAGGGATGGGGCAAAGGCAATCAAAGCAAAACAGGTTGTTAACACGACCATAGCGTCCCAACTGGCTCTTTGCCAGTAGCTGCCGCCCAGATGCAGCCACATTCCAAATTCATCGAAGGTCAGTGCCATACCTATTCCATAAGCCCCGGCGGTAATTCTCAGTGCCTTATCTTCGGGACGTTTGAAAAGCAGATAAGCTCCTACTGCCGATAAAAGGAAAATACCGAAATTGAGATGATGAATATGTGTCCCCCTGATATGCACATATAAATCAGGGATTGTGCGGGACATAATCAAAAAAACTCCTATCCGGTTATACATAAATGTCAGCAGGAACGCCGCAAGAACTATTCTGGCCAGTTGATTGTATGTCTGCGGGGAGCTGTTTGTATTTTCAAGGTTCTCTTTCATAACTATAAGTTTAACCTTCAGATACAGATATGTCCAGCCAGGCTGTTGACAAAGTTATATAAACTCACTTATCATATTGTATTTCCAAAGTTAATAATACGCATCTGGACTTAAATGTGAAAGCAGAAAAATTGAAGATTATCAATATCGTCGGGGCCCGGCCAAACTTCGTGAAAATCAGCCCCATAATGGCACAATACCGAAACTTCAGCCAAATCGAGGCACTCCTTGTTCATACGGGCCAGCACTATGACTGGCAGATGAGCGAATCGTTTTTCTGCCAGCTCGATATTCCCAGGCCGGATATAAATCTGGAGGTCGGCTCAGCCTCTCACGCGGTACAAACCGCCAATATTATCAAGGCGTTCGAGCCGGTCGTTCTTGAGCAAAAGCCTGATGCGGTTGTGGTGGTCGGAGATGTCAACAGCACCGTCGCTTGTAGTCTCGTCTCGGCCAAGCTCGGCGTTAAAATCATCCACGTGGAGGCGGGGCTTCGCAGCTTTGACCGGACAATGCCGGAAGAAATCAACCGCATCCTGACCGATGCCGTCAGCGACCTGCTTTTCTGCACCGAACAAAGCGGCGTCGATAATCTAATCAGAGAAGGAGTCCCACAAAAGAAGATATTCCTTGTCGGCAATGTTATGATTGATACTTTGCTCAAAAGCAGACCTAAAGCCGACCAGTCAAACATCCTCAAACAGCTCACTCTCGACAACGAAAGATACGCCGTCCTGACTTTGCACAGGCCTTCAAATGTTGATGACGCAGCCGTCTTTAGCGGGATTCTCGATGCCCTTGATATTATCCAGAAAGATATGCCGATAATTTTCCCGGTGCATCCACGGACGCGCAGTAATTTATTGTCGAACACTTTAGGAAAACGCGTTGAGGCAATGCCGAACCTTCGCCTTGTCGAGCCGATGGGTTATATTGATTTTCTCAGGCTGGTCTGCTCGGCTGGGATTGTGCTGACGGATTCGGGCGGCATACAGGAGGAGACTACTTTCCTTAAGGTGCCCTGCCTGACCCTGCGGAATAACACTGAACGACCAATCACGACACAGATAGGGACTAATCGACTTGTTGGCACCGATACCGGAAATATTATCAGTGCCTACAAAGAAATACAAAATGTGGCACGGGCTTCCAAGTGGCACGGGCTTCCAGCCCGTGTAAGCATGGGCAAGATGCCCATGCCACGCTATGGCCGTGCCACAGAGATACCGCCTCTCTGGGATGGTCACGCAGCCGAGCGTATTGTAAAAATCATTGTTGAAAATCTTTTACCCTGCTGAAATATGATATGCCGGTGAAAGGTAAAAAATATCGTGTTTTCATAAGTGCCGCCGAGCATAGCGCCGATGCCCACTGCGCAGGCCTGATAAAAGCTATGAACAAAAGCGGCTGCGACATCGAATTTGTCGGCGTCGGAGGTCCAAAAATGGCCCAAGCCGGCTGCAGACTGCTCGAAAGTACGGTCGGCAGGTCGGTTATGATTTACAAGGCCTTTGCCCATATTCTTCATTTTTACAAACTTATAAAACGCATAACAGCTTTTCTGAAAAATAATAAAACCGACCTTGTTATTGTCTGCGATTCTCCGTCATTCAATATTCATATCGCCAAAGCAGCGAAAAAAGCGGGCATAAAAACTCTTTTTTATGTTGCACCGCAGCTTTGGGCCTGGGGCGGCTGGCGCATTGTAAAACTGCAAAGATACTGTGATAAGCTCTGCTGCATCCTGCCTTTTGAACAGGATTGGTTTGGCAAAAAAGATATAGATGCGGTATTTGTTGGGAATCCCTTGTTTGATAATGTTCAGCCGGATTTGGCTATGCCGAGGGATTATGCCGGTTTTACAGCAGCTAAAGCCCGAATCGCCCTTATGCCAGGCTCACGGGCTGCGGAAATCGAATCGCTCTGGGTTCCTATGCAGCAAATCTCGCTGCGTATCAGGCAGAAATACCCGCAGGTTACTTTTGTTGCAGTAGCAGTGGACACCGAGCGGCAGCAGGTCTTAAAAGCCGGTCAGCTCCAGGATTTCCAGTGTGAATATGTCATCGACTCGGTGCGTCACTCGGCAGGCAGGGCAGATTTTTCAATCGTAGCCAGCGGCAGTGCCTCGCTGGAGGTAGCATCTGCCGGCTGCCCGATGGTGATAATGTACCAATCCAGCAGATTTCTCTGGCATTTAATGGGGTGGTGGCTGATAAAAACAAAATATCTCTCGCTGGTGAATATTCTGGCTGGCGAGGAATTAGTGCCGGAATTTATGCCGTACTTTAATTCAATTGAGCCGATTGTTCACAGCATCGAGCAGCATCTGGATGACAGGGACAGGCTCAGCCGGCTCAATCGTTCACTGCTGAAATTAGTCGAGCCCCTGTCGCAAAAAAAAGCCTCTCTGGAAACTGCAGGGATAGCCCTCGATATGTTAGTCGATAGTCGATAGTCGAATGACTAAAGACTAAACAAATTTTTCTCGACACTTATGGCTGTTCT
>CAZYWY010000052.1:0-8955 GCA_964651605.1 uncultured Pirellulales bacterium
CAAAGCCAAACAGCTGACCGCCCGCAGAATTGAGACGTGATATTGCGCTGATTATATCCCTGCGATGCGAGAGCCGCTCACGCTCGACTAAAATAGCGCCGTCAACCTGCCGGGACAGGATTGCCGCATCGGCAATCGGCATCATAGGAGGACCATCCAGCAATATTATCTGGTACCGCTTGCGCAGTTGATTGATACCTTTCTGGAAAGAGCCGTTGGCAATCTCATCGAAAGCTATTCTATCAACATTCCGCTCGCCGGCGGGCATAATACTCAGGCCCGGTACGTCCGTAGGATACACGAATGGAATTTCAATTGATTTCGTATTTAGATAATTTATAAAACCCGGCTTGTCCAGCAGGTCATAAGAGCCGGACAAAGCCTTTTTGTGCATATCGGCATCAATAATAAGGACATTCTTGCCTGCCTGAGCCATAGACCGGCCAAGAATATTGGCAAAGCTCGATTTGCCGGTGCCGCTGACGGAGCTTGTTATCAATATAGTGGCCGAATCCTGGCTCTCCAGCCGGGACAACAGCGATGTCCTCATAACCCTGATAGATTCATTTAGTATAAATTGTTTTTGTTTAAGTTCGTCGGACAGGGCTTTACCTATTGGTTTTGTAAGATTGACCATAGGTATGTATCCGAGCAGAGGCAGTTGCATCGGACGCGGCACATCCTGAGGAGTATAAACCACCTGATTTCTGCCGGCACGCAAAAAGGCAACGCCGCCGCCCAGACATATTCCCATCACTATCATCATTACTGTAAAGACAATTCTACGGTCGTTATCCGTCCGGGATGGTACCATAGCCCCCATCAACACCTCAATCGTACCGGGGACATTTCGTTCCATGTCTTTTTGTTCTTTGCGTTTCCGCACGTCATCGAACAGTTCTTTCTTATGCAACAGCTCGATATTCTCTTTTTCGAGTGACTGGGCGCTTTTGAAAAGCTCTTCAAACTCAGCCTTTTCTTTTTTCAGTTCCTCGGTTAAAAGCTCCTGCTCATATTTGGCCTGATTTAACTGATAGCTCAGAGACGCCTGCCCATTTCCGCCAACATCACCGATTGTTCCTGATATTTTAAGGGATTGATACAGCCATTGCTCATCAAGCTGTGCCTGTCGCTGCTGGAGTAATTCCTTTGAAAACTCAAGGTCCTGCTGAGCCTGAATCATATCAGAATGTTTGGGTGTGTACGGGCTGCTGTCAATCCTGTGCTGAATGGTTTTTACGTTCATATCCAGTTGCCGCCATTCTGAATCTTCAGAATATTGCGGCTGTCCGCTGTTATTTGCGTCTTTTATACCGTTGCTGTCGGCGCCGCCGAGCCGCTCATCCATTTTCTTTTGTGCCCATTCGATCATAGTTATTTTCTGCTGCAGTTCATACAGACGACTCTGTGACTGTTCCAGATGAATTTTCTTGCTTGAAACAAGCTCCTGCGGAGCACCCGTGCCGATTGTTTTGCTAAGCTCGGCGATAATTTTTTCTCGACTCTGAATGTCACTATACAGAGTGTTATACTGTGCCACAACCTGGTTATAAAGCTCAATCTCGGTGGCATTGGACATTTCGCCGGTATATTTTATATATTGGTCGAGAATAGTATCCACAATCAGCTTTGCTTCCGAGGCCTTAAGTGCCGTAAATGAAACATCAAGTATTTCAGTCTGACTTCTCGGCCTGACCGAAAGGTCGTTTCTAAGCCTTTCCAAAGGCGACCTTCTGTCTGTGATTAGCCGGGATAAAAGCGTCTTCTTCGGCGCTTTGTACCATTGTGTTGCCCGTATCTCGCGCTTATCCAGCACACGCTGAAGCACAGTCAGACTCCTCATTATTGCAACCTGAGTGTTCATAAAAGAACTGTACAAAGGAATCATACCGCTGTCTTCTGTCTTATAGACAAGATAAGGTATGATTGGCCGGACCCGCACCTCTGCTCTGGCACGGTATTGGGGGATAATCTGAGTCCAAATGGCTGCCGTCAGCGGGGCTGTCACAAGAATAAAAATCGCAAAAATTGTCCATTTGAATCGCAGTATTGATTTTATAATGTCACCGACTGACTGAGCAGACTGGGAATTCACCCGCAATGCTTCGGGCTGATTAACAACAAACGCACTGTCGGCCAAAACAGCCGGCTTTCTGACGCTGAGCCTGACTTCTGCAGGCTGAGGCGCCTGGTTTTGGCCTGATTCATCCTTTGCCTGGATTATCGGGTCCGTATTAGACCGACTGTTTTGTTCTGCAGGATTTTCGTTGTTATTTATATTATTCAATTCTCACCTCTTTCTCGGATAAATTTTGGGACTCCAGGCTGCCTGAATCGTGCTTTGCCTGTTCCTGATTATCATCCGAAACCAAAATTAAATCGACCAGTTTTTTTCCTATAATCTTGAAGAAATATGGAAAAAGGTCTTTTTGCAATTTCCATCTTTTACGCGGCTCGGACACAAGACGATACAAAAACTCGGTGCCGGTTGCGCGAAAAATCTTCGGCGCTCTGCTGAGTGCGCCGGCAGCCACATCGAAGCTGCCGCCCACCCCCATACAAAAATTCACTTTAATGGATTCCCAGTGTTGCCAGAGCCAGTATTCCTGTTTCGGCGAGCCCATAGCCACAAAGAGCAGCTTTGCCCCGCTGGCATTGATTTTTTCTATGACAGCAGATGGATCCTTGAAGTATCCATCCTGACAGCCTGCAATATTTAGATTCGGAAACTTCTGCTTAAGGTTCGTACAAGCCTGTGAATTGGACTTGGCAGATGCTCCAAGCAGAAAAACGCTCCAGTCTTTCTGAGCTGCCAGAGCAATAATTTTGAAAAACAGGTCGCAGCCTGTGCATCGCTTGATACTCTGACCATGAATGATTTTGGATGCTATTGAAACGCCGATTCCGTCACAAATGCAAAAATCGGCCTGACGCAAAATTTTCAAAAGTTCCGGGTTCTGCCAGGCGTAATATATCTTGAGGGGATTGATGGCAATACACAACGACTTCATCCCGGACGTGATTACCCGCTCAACACATTCGAGAATCTGGACATAAGACTGAAACGGCGTTACCGGAATTTGAATAATATTCAGCGGCTCCGGAATCTTCGCAGATAAATTCAACGCTCGCTTTCTGGCGAGCTTTTCAGCCTGAATTTCATCCTCACGTGGTACCAATTTATTCTGCGGGTCAGGCGGCGGGAACTCGTCCATAAGTCGTGACAGAAGCATCGCCTTGCGGCCGCTAAGCTCCAGAGAGCCGTCTGCATCCATATATATTCCCGCTCTCAGCTCCCAGCCTGAATTAACATTTAACGGCAGAACAAGCTTTATAATCCGGCTGATCTGCCTGCGGTCGTCGGTCACCTGCCATTCAGAATTGCTGATGCAATTACCGTTGCTGCAACTCCATAATCCGATACTTTGAAAACCCATCTGTTTGCTCATAAGACAGACTGTTTCCCACCATTTGTCGAAAGACTTGGATTCCTGCATCCTTACCTGGGTATCCTCAAAGATATGCATCTCTTGTTTTGCCTGACGGGCGAGAATCCAGTTTCTTTTTACTGCCAGCAGCATTTTGTGATAACGCCCGCTATGCAGGCAGACGAACAATGAAAATAATAACAGAAATCCGCCTGTAAGCAGAGCCGTTGACCATTCGCTGCCGGTGGTAAGAACAAATACTCCGATGCTCGTGCAAATTGCTGTAACAGCATAAAAAACTATAACGACAGTCCGATGTTGCAGACCAAGTGCCAGCAAACGGTGATGCAGGTGGTTCTTGTCGGGAGAGAACATCGAACGTCGTTCAAGAATGCTGCGGGACACTATAATAAAACCGGTATCAAGAATCGGCAGACCCATTACCAGAAATGGAATTGCAAGCCCCACAAGAGTATTTGTCTTTGTCTGGCAAACAAGGCTGCCCGCTCCTATCATAAAGCCGAGGAACATTGAGCCGCAGTCCCCCATAAAAATTTTGGCAGGATAGAAATTAAAGAATAAAAATCCCGTTATACTGCCCAGCAGAGCCGTCATCAAAACCGCCATAGCCTGCTGGCCGCTCCAGAGAGCCAGGAATAAAATTGTACCGCAGACAAACGCCGCTATTCCCGCAGCCAGACCGTCGAGACCATCGATGAAGTTCATCCCCACCGTTATTACTACAATCCACAGCACCGAAAGTGGCCAGGCTAACCAGCCGGTTTCTATTTCAAATCGGCCAATGGAAATTGAACGCAATGTTGCGCTTGAGGCACATATCGCCAGAGATGCAGCGATAAGACATAACAGCTTAAAGTAGCCTTTTATCGGATGCAGGTCATCAACCAGACCGACCAGGAAAACAAAAAAAGCCGCCACAAGCAGAACTATGAACTGCGTTTGCACCTGGCGAAAAGAGCTACCTATGTCGTTATTCAGAAAGAACACGGGCACTATCAAAGCCAGCGTTGATATTACAAAAGCAACTCCGCCTATACGCGGGATAGGATTTTGGTGTACTTTTCGCGGGCCGGGAATATCAACTAAGTGATGCTTCTTCGCCAGTTGTGAAACAACCGGCACCAGCAGCATAGCAACCAGCATCGTCCCAAAATATATTGCAATATACGTCATTTATTGAATACCCAGCGTCAATGTACAGTATATAGTTTGTTGAGTAAGTTTTTTTTCATTATTTAGCAAATAATATGTTTAGACTCCGTCCCCGTCGGTTGTCTTGGGAGGCCGGCACAATCTCCCAATTATATAACAACTTTTGCACACTTTTCACACCTAAGTTTTAAAAGCGGTCGCTTCCCTGCGTATTTTCGTTGTAAAATCCCCTCAGAGTGAATGCGATTTATCACTACAACTCCATATAATCATTATAATATTATACGATATTTTCCCGATTTTGTCAACAAAACCAGTTTTTTTAAAAGTTAAAAAACTGCGAAATCAAAAAAGATTTGCCTAACCACAAGTTGTATCCTACAATGGCACACAGTTAAGCTAAGCCGATTAAAGAACTGAATTATTTCCGAGAGCCGGTTAGGTTGGGCCAATTATTTATACAATCAGCTATAACCGGGTCCCATGCAAACGAACGGTGCGAACCTGGTCAGGCCGGGAACGGAGCAGCCATAAGCGATTGTTCGTTGTGCCGTGGTTCAACCCGGTTATAGCCGGTTGTAATGATATGTCCGGCCGGCCTGATTCAAGTAAATATGCAGAGCTTTTCTGCAATAAAATCGTGGAGTAGCTTTTTATGGAATACCAGCAGGATAACAATAATAATATTTATGACTCGGCACAGTCGCAGCCCCGTCCGCAAACGCCAGAACCATTTCAAAGCCCTATAAGCAGCATAACCACACCACCGCCGAAACGCAAATGGTCGGTACTTAAATTCATCTGGGGGCTTTTCACGTTTTTTTCAGTGCTGGCCAACGTGTTTTTCTTCCTCGTACTGGTTGGCATAATTGCATATTTTGTCAGCGGACAAAGTAGTGTAATGAACGAAGAAGTCATAATAGAAAGCCACGCCGGGCAGAAAATCGTAGTAGTTAACATAAACGGCATATTATATGACCAACAGGCCGAAAGTGTAAAACAGCAGCTAAAGCAGGCAAAGAAGGACAAATCGGTAAAGGCGGTAATTGTCCAAATCAATTCACCCGGCGGCACAATCTCCGCAAGCGACCAAATCAACTATGAAATTCGCAAATTCAGAAACGAAACACACCTGCCGGTCATCGCCTTTATGCAGGGAACGGCCGCTTCGGGCGGCTATTATTGCGCCGTAGCGTGTCAGGAAATCATAGCCGAGCCGACAACAATCACCGGTTCTATCGGCGTTATAAGTGAATATTTCGTCCTGCAGGACCTTCTCGAAGAAAAGCTGGGAGTCCTGCCGGTGATAATCAAGTCCGGCCAGAAAAAAGACTGGCCAAGCTCATTTAGAAAACCGACTGAGACAGAGTTGCAATATATCAACGACAGACTCATAGCTCCCGCTATTGATAAATTTAAAAATGTTGTCGCCGAAGGCAGAAAACACGCCCTGACGCCCGAAGATGTCAACAATCTTGCCGACGGCAGCATCTACTTCGCTCCTGAAGCTAAAACAGTGAAACTCATAGATAACATCGGTTATCTCGACGATGCCGTAAAAAGGGTCAAATCATTGGCCGACTTAAAAAACGCCAGGGTCGTGAGATATCGAAAGCCATTTTCACTTAGTGACATTTTAAGCTACCGCACGGAAGCGCAGAATCTGCTCAAATTCGATAGAGATGCACTGCACGAGCTTACCAGGCCACAGTTCCTGTATCTCTGGGGCAATTACTGAAATCGCTCTATAAATTTGCTTCGTCATTGCGAGCTTGCCCCTTAGGGGCGGGCGAAGCAATCTAAGACGTAATATCTTGTCAACATCTACATTTTTTACATACATTTTACAAACACATTTTACTCAGGCCGGTATAATAAAGCAGGCATCAATAAATTCAGGAGAATAGAAATGAATACATCAATCTTAATTTTAGCATTGGTTTTTGCAATATCTGCGCCGGCCAATACAGAACAGCAACGCAATAAAGCAGAGCAGATTATCCAGCGATATTTAAAATTTCCACATATGGAAGATTTCACCCTGGATAAAGACCGGACGGCGAGACTGGCAGTTCTGGATGAATTGAAATATATGCCGAATGAGGCAGCGGACGTTATTGCCCGCATACTGCCTGAAGTTAAAGCAAAACGACAGCGAATTGAGCTTGCCGAGGTTCTTGGAACAAAACTGCAAACAAAAAAATCAGCGGAGATTCTATGCGGAATGCTGAAAGACCCCAATGAAGACGTTCGATGGCAGGTGATTCACTCCCTGCGAATGCTGGCAAGACGAACCGACCGCACAAGCCCCAGCCGTAAGCAGGCTATACCTGATACAAGAAGCAACGAAGAAAAAGAAAAAGCTGCCCGCCAGGGCATACCAACCACGGGCAGACAAATGATTCAGCCGAAGGATGAAAAACTCGGATTTTCTGTGGAGTTTGCACCGAAAGTCGAAGGGCTGGTACCTTATCTGATATCAGTGGCAAATGACCCATCTGAAAAAAACCGTATCAACGTTTTATATGCCCTGGCTGATTCTCGTGACAGCCTTGCTGTAGCGGAGCTTCGCAACGCCCTGAAAGACCCAAGCGAAAAAGTGCGTCTTTATGCTGCTTGTTTTCTTACTGAATATCAGGATGCCTCCGGACTATATGAGATGCAGCGAGCTTTGAGCCGATTGTGTACAACCGAACCGGGAGGAACTATTGATGAATTTGATTATTACGCCCAGGCTGAAATGCTTATGGCTTCGTATGAAAGAATAACCGGAAAAAGTTTTGGCCAGATACCGATGAACCCATCTCTATCAAGTAGTACCACAGGAGCAGAAAAAATCCAAAAAACCTACAAGGCACTTCTCAACAATTGGTCCCAGTGGTGGTCGTGGCAGCCAATGCCCATAGATTAATCAAACCAGATATGCTCTGTTAAGATTCTTTCTATGCTCTTGCTTTTGGCCGGCTTTTTGCGCATACTGTGCTGTCGCAAAAATATCCGGACAAAAGAATATGAAAAAATATTCTCTCAACGAATTGGCAGAAATAATAAAAGCAAAAAAGCAGAGAACAGGTATCAGGGGTCAGGGGTCAGAGAACAGAAACACTGACAACCGACCCCCGACCACTTTTTCGAGTATCAGCATTGACTCCCGAACAATCAAAGCGGGTGAATGCTTCTTCGCTATCGCAGGAAAAAACTTCGATGGTCATAATTTTGTCGCAGAGGTCCTGGCTAAAGGCGCAGCCTGTGCTGTCATCGAGCGAGAAATAGCCGGCGTAAATCCGGCTGATGCGAGAATCCTGCTTGTTGGTGACACTATAAAGGCGCTGGGTGATTTGGCCCAGCACGAACGCAAAAAAGCCAATCTCAAAGTCGTTGCGCTGACCGGCTCGGTAGGCAAAACCACCACGAGAAATATGATATTTAAGGTTTTATCGGGCTGTTTCAAAGTCCATCAGTCGCCGAAAAGTTTCAATAATAATATCGGCCTGCCCCTGACGCTTTTAAGTGCCGATGATGTCGCTCAAGTCGTTATAGTTGAGCTGGGGACAAATCATCCGGGCGAAATATCGCTCCTGACGCACATCGCCTGCCCCGATATTGCGGTAGTAACAAATGTCACACCCGCTCATCTGGAGGGTTTCGGCTCTCTGGATGCAATCGCTCAGGAGAAATTATCCATAGCAGAAGGATTGACTGCCGACGGCGTCTTAATCATCAACGCCGACTGCGAAATTTTAGTCCGCCGATGCCGGGACAATGGAATAAAATTTGTCAGCTTCGGCACATCGCAGACAGCAGATTATAGGGCAGAGAATATCCGCTACGAAAGCCTCGCCAGCAGATTCGCTATTGATGGCCAGGAGATTTTCCTGCCCCTGCCGGGCCCGGGCAATGTGGAAAATGCAACCGCCGCCTGGGCGGTTTGCAGCAAGTTCGGCGTTACAATTAAGCGATTTGCCGATGCGGTCGCAACAGTATCGGCTGTATCGGGCCGGGCAGAACTGCTGCAAATCGGGACGGTAACCATCCTGAACGATTGCTATAATGCCAACCCTGCCTCGATGAAAAACGCCCTGGCGATTCTGGCCAATATTGAGCCAGCTGTTCAGCGAAGAACTGTCTTTATCTGCGGCGATATGGCTGAACTGGGCGAACAGGCTGAGGCATTGCATATCGAGTTGGGAGAAAACATCGCAAAGGCAAATGTCAATCTTGTAATCGCTACCGGCAGGCTTAGTAAAATCGCTGCTGAATCAGCAAAATCGCACAGCCGAAACAATTTGCAAATAAATTGTTACAAGGATACGATTTCAGCCTGTAATAATCTGCACGAAATTATCAGAGATTA
>CAZYWY010000053.1:0-8910 GCA_964651605.1 uncultured Pirellulales bacterium
AACGCCCTGGCAGCTTGTCAGAGAAAAACTTATTGACCCGAATCCGTATCTGCCTATTCTTGAGCCGGTGTACCTTGACCAATTATATATTAAAAGACTTTACAACAACTGCCCAGGGGGGTACGATGTATGGGCACTTCCCTAAAATTCCGATTTCTTTCCTTGACTTTTTGAATCCTTGTTTTTCGCTTAAAAATGAAGGTTGGTCAAAATCGTTCATTTTCTGCTCATTTCGGTTCGTTTTATGTCAAAATGTATTCAAATCCATTCAAAAGTATCTATTTTGAGACAGGTTTGGAACTTTGCCCATTTTAACGTCAAAAACAATAAGTCCTTGCATTTTATGCACTTATGACTTGTGTACTTGAAGAGTCTGAATAACTAAGTGTCCTTTTGAAGGGCGGAAAACCCCCGTTTTCAATACTGATAATGGGGTTATTGTTAATTCTTTCGGGAAATTTAACCTTAAAATCCCTGAAAAACCGAGGTTTTTAAAATATTCCTGTGAATGAAACAATATTTTTATATAATAGCTCCGATGAATTTCGATGAAAAACTAAGCAACACCGCCAAACGGCTCGGACTTGCAGTTGAACAGCTGCCCCGCAATATAGCGATTATTATGGATGGCAACGGACGATGGGCGCAGAAAAAAGGTCTGCCCCGGGCTGAGGGGCATCGGGAAGGTGGCAAAACGGTCGAGACCATCGCACAATGCTGCGTTAATTTCGGCATCGAATCGCTGACAATTTACTCATTCAGCATCGAGAACTGGAAAAGACCCAAAATGGAGGTCAACGCCCTTATGCACCTGTATGCCCAGTATCTTGAGGGTATTCGGCCTACGCTGATGAGGAATAACGTCAGGCTTGTTCATCTGGGTCGGCTGGACGGCCTGCCCGGCTCGGTATTGGACGCACTGAACAAAACAATCGAAATGACCGGCACAAATAACGGAATGGTGCTGGCACTGGCTCTGAATTACAGCGGCAGAGCGGAGCTGGTCGATGCGGCAAAACAAATCGCTCAGGAATACAAAAAGGGGGCTGTAAAACTTGAAGATATTGACGAGCAGCTTATAGCCCGGCATCTTTATACAGGCGGTCTTTACGAGCCGGACCTGCTAATCCGCACGGCTAATGAAATGAGGGTCAGCAATTTCCTGCTCTGGCAAATTTCATACAGTGAATTTTACGTTACAGAAACCCTCTGGCCTGATTTCAATAAAGCGTCACTGGAAAAAGCAATAAAGACCTACGCAAAAAGAGACAGACGTTTCGGAAATATTCAGGGTAAATGAGTGGATGCGTAAAAGCGTAGATGCGTGGGAATCCATTTACTCATCAACTCATTTACGCATTAACGCATCTACATTTTTACGAAGTTATGCTCAAAAACAGACTATTGTTCGGGACAATAATGACGGTATTATTTACCGCTGTTGTCGTTTTTGACGGCTGGCTGGATGGCTCGCTGACGGCTTCGCAGACGGTTCATCGTCAGGCGCAGGCTACCATCTTTTGTCTGCTTGTGGCGATTCTGGCGCTGCCGGCCAATCTTGAATTGTCGAAGCTCGTGGCAGCGAACAATATAAAAATCTTTATCCCTGTTACAATTCCGTTCTCGATTTTGTTCGCTACCGGCTGGTACTGGTGCCGGCTGAGCGGGATTGCACCTGACGTATATTTTATTGCTCTGCTGACCGGTATGTTCCTGGTGATGCTGCTTTACCAATATCTGAAATACGGGACATCCGGCACGCTGGTCAACTGCGGGGCAGGCTGTTTCGCAATTCTGTATCTGGGTCTTTTGAGCGGTTTTTGTGTGGCTATAAGAATACACTTCGGGCTGTGGCAGCTGCTGCTTTTTATTTTTGTCGTAAAGTCCACGGACATCGGGGCTTTCACAGCGGGGAAACTATTCGGCAGGCACAAATTCTCACCCAGAATCAGCCCCGGCAAAACCTGGGAAGGTATGGCAGGCGGCGTTGCGGCGGCTGTGATTATTGCTGTTGGTTTTGCACTTATTTGTGATATAATGGTCTGGTGGGCTGCAATAATCTTTGGCGTCTGCCTGGCATTTATCGGCCAGCTCGGTGATTTGGCTGAGTCAATGTTGAAACGCGATGCCGGGCAGAAAGACTCCGCCGGTTTGGTGCCGGGGTTCGGCGGTGTGCTGGATATTATCGACTCGGTTCTGATAGCGGCTCCGTTTGCGTATTTGTTTTTTACCCTGAGCCGGTAAGAAAGGGCTGACTTGGAAGCCGTCATACAATTAGAACCGGATGATAAACAGCTTGAGTTGTTCGGGGCAGGCGATAGTTACCTGCGACTGTTACGCCGGCGGTTCGGCGTGCAAATCACAGCTCGCCAGGGCAAGCTGGTCATTGCAGGAAAACAAAAGGATGTAGAAAAAGCCGTTGAGGTACTCCAAAAAATGCAGAAACAGCTTGAAAGAAGGCATCATTTAACTATCGAAGATATTGCAACTTTTACTGAGCCTCGGGCTCTGGAATCGCCCGCCGACAATCCGCTGGCCATTTCCGTATTTTCGCACCACAAAGTCGTTGCGCCATCCACCAAAGGTCAGCAAAAGTACATAAAGACTATGCTGGCTAACGACCTGACTTTCTGTATCGGGCCTGCCGGGACGGGCAAGACATACCTTGCGGTTGCGGTTGCGGTCTCGATGCTCAAAAAAAAGGAGATTCGCAGAATAGTTCTCGCCAGACCAGCCGTAGAGGCAGGTGAAAAACTCGGTTTTTTGCCTGGCGACCTTCAGGCAAAAGTAAATCCGTATCTTAGGCCTCTTTTCGACGCACTTGAGGATATGATGGATTTTGCGCTGATGAGAAAATTTATGTCACTGGATATTATCGAGATTATTCCGCTGGCTTTTATGAGAGGCCGCACTCTTAATGATGCGGTGATTATCTGCGATGAGGCACAAAACACATCTTATCTGCAGATGCTGATGGTACTGACTCGGCTGGGACACGGCTCGAAAATGATTATAACCGGCGATGTTACACAAATTGACCTTGAACCCGGGCAGAAAAGCGGGATGGTCGAGGCTATCAGGACACTGCGGAAGATTAAAGGTATTGGTTATGTAGAACTGTCCCGAACGGACATAGTACGCCATAAACTTGTTCAAAAAATTGTGCAGGCTTACAATAATAAGCATAAAACCGATTGAACATTTGTCGAAACAGGACATCTATATAAATGCCGTTTTTAAAGAAAATAAGTCCGCGACGCAGCCAGGTTCGCAGGAATATAAACGCAGAGCGTTCTGCGTTTATCAACTTATTTGCCAGCAAGGATACTTTTTTCACGATGCTGCTGTGGCTGATTTTCGTGGTTCTGGTAACTGCGATTCTCTGTTTTGACAAAACCGGTTACAATCAGACCATACCGGTTGCCGTCATAGTAGTGCTTATTTCCATCGCAGCGGCCATTTATGTCGAACACTACCAGAAAAGATTACTGAAAAATCCCATCAGGATTGTTGCATTGACAGGTCTGTTCGTGCTGTTGCTGTTCTCGACAAGGCTTTTGGCAATCAGACTTGGCGGGCAAACGGCTCCGGCCTGGGCAACAGGCACCGCTATTGTAGCGGCTGTAATCCTGACGATAGCTTATAACCAGCGATTTGCGATAGGTATGAGCACTTTCTATTGTCTGTTTGCCTGTTTTGCGGCCCAACCGACTATAACGGACAGTCAATATCCACAAAACAACTTTGGTCTTTTTTTGATAATGGTATCTGGTGCGTTCTGCTGCTGTACAGGCTTAGAAGAGATTAGAACGCGGATAAAGCTGCTGCAGGTAAGTGCTGTGGCATCTGCGATAGTATTCGTTACGGCGGTTTGTGTAGGTTTTCTTACAGCCGGTCTGAATACCGGGCGGATTTTATCCGGTGCCGGCCTTGTTGCCGGTGCAACCTTTATAGTGGGGCTTTTAATACAGAGTCTTCTGCCGGTTATCGAAAAGACCTTCCGCATAACGACAAGTATGACCCTTTTGGATTACAGCGATGCCAATCAGCCGTTGCTGAAAAGACTTGCTATGGAGGCGCCTGGAACATTCAGCCACAGCCTTTTGATAGGTTCGATTGCCGAGGCTGCCGCTGAAGCAGTCGGTCGTAACGGTCTTTTATGCCGGGTTGGTGCTTATTATCATGATATAGGCAAGATTAACAAGGCGCAGTATTTTATCGAAAATGAAATTGGCGCTTCGAGCCGGCATAAGGAGTTGGCGCCCACGATAAGCCATTTGGTTATAATAGGTCACGTCAAAGACGGTATTGAAATGGCCAAAGAGTACGCTCTGCCGGTTGTGTTGAGACAATTCATTGAGACTCATCACGGTACCACCCTGGTCGAGCATTTTTACAACGAGGCCAAAAAGTTGCAGGTCAAAGGTGCCAAAGGTAGAAGTTCGGGCGAACCTGCCGAGAGCGAGTTCAGATATCCGGGCCCGAAACCGAGAACCAAAGAAGCCGCAATCGTAATGCTGGCTGATACCATAGAAGGTGCCGTCAGAAGCCTGGCTGATATAACACCTTCAAAAATAGACGCAGTCGTTCACAATATGGCTATGAAGCGTCTTCAAGACGGGCAGTTTGACGAATGTGATATGTCCCTTCGGGAGTTGTCTCAGATTGAAGCGAGCATTTCAAAAACTCTCGCAGCACATTATCATGGCCGGATTGCATATCCGCAGCCGCCGGATGAACCCCCGGCCCTGCTTTCTTGCGAAAGCAAGAAGGGGGGTCAGACAGCCCCTGAGCCGGAAAAACAGGATACGATTTGATATTTATGGCCACAGCAAGACCAGAGCCGGAGATTGCCGTGTATATAACCAAATCCTTCGGAGACATAAAGTTTTCTGCGCCCAGGCTGAAAAAGCTGGTCAGGAGCATCTGTCTGTGTTTTATAACCCCGAATCCGCAGAAACCAGAATATCAGGTAAATATCGCAATAGTGAGCGACTTGCAGTTTCGCCGGTTTAACAGCAGATTCCTATACCGCAACGGCACATCCGATTGTCTGAGCTTCGATTTGTCGGACCGGTGGTCGAACGTTTTTGAGCTGATTGTCAACGGCCAGGAAGCAGAGAAACAGGCACATCTGCGAGGCCATTCGGGTGAAGCGGAACTGGCGTTATATGTTACGCACGGCCTGCTTCACAACCTCGGATTTGATGATAGCACGCCGGGCAAGGCTCGAAGAATGCACAAAACCGAGGATGAAATTTTACAGCAGAATCAATACGGTTTGGTATATCATAAAAAACAATGCTGACTAAAGATTTCGCAATTTGCATAAAAGCTGTCGATTATTCGGAAACATCCCAGGTAGTAACATTCTTTGCCAGGGCAGCGGGCAAGTTCAATGCAATCGCCAAAGGCTCGAAAAGACCCAAATCGCCGTTTGGCGGGCCGATTGAAATTTTTTCCTGCGGGAATATAGTTTTTTCTGATGCTGGGGCGGATAAACTCGCTACGCTGACCGAGTTTGAACCGGTATTCGGCGAACAAGACAATGCCGGGCTGCAAAATGACCTGCTTGCATTAAATTGCTGTTTTTTTGCTGTTGAACTTCTGGGCAAACTGACGGAGGATTACGACCCGCATCCGGAACTTTTCGACAGTTTTTTACAATTTCTGCGGGATGTTAAGACTGGTGAAAATCAACACAGGATATTGGCTTTATTGATATTGTTTCAACTGGCTCTGCTTAAAGAAGTTGGTGTTCAACCTGTTTTAAGCTGTTGCACCAACTGCAAAACACCCCATCGGCGACAAACTGCCGGCGGTGAAACGTTTTTCAGCAGTGCCGCCAATGGTATAATTTGCAGAGACTGTCAGGGGGCTTTTCCAGACAGGGTTAGATTGTCTCGACCGGCAGCAAACTGCCTGGCTGATTTGAAAATAATAGCGCAGGTCCAGCCCCTGACGCTTAACGAAATAGAGAAAATTTTAATCGCCCATTTTACGGGGATCCTCGGCCATCAGCCCAAAATGATAAAATACTTTTCCAAAACTCTCAGGTAATGTACAATGTGCGAGGTTTAATTTAGGGCGAAAAAAAGGGACAATGTATAAATCCAGGGAATATTTTGTAAAAGGCTTTAACGACTGGCGGAAAGAACTGTTTGAATACAGGTATCTTATCCTGCTGTCGCTGGTGATAGTTGTAATAGCCACTTATCTGGATTATTTGTCCGGTACTTATGTTTCCACCAAGGCAATAACTGCTCACGTGCCTGATTTGATTTTGGACCATATTGGCCCGATGGATGCAGGTTTCCTTTATGTCTATGGTTATATAGGTCTGTGCTCGTTGCTGCTTTTGTATCCGTTTTTTTTTCACATTAGGACTTTGCATATTGTAGTCAGCCAGTTTAGTTTTTTGGTTATGCTCAGGGCGATTTTTCTGATTCTTACTCATCTTCAGACCCCGCCGGATGCGGTGAACGTAATTTGGCCCAGGATGTTTCAGGGGCTTAGCTTCCAGAATGATATGTTTTTTTCCGGGCATACCGCTGTGCCTTTTCTCGGATTTCTGCTTTATAAAGGCTGGCTGAAATATTTCTTCCTTTGCGGTTCGATTTTGATGGGAACTGTTGTCTTAATAACCCATATGCATTACAGCATAGATGTGTTCTCGGCTTTTTTCATAACGTATTGTTGTCATAAGATAGGTACCGTTATAATTGAAAAAACCGAGCGGTGGCTCAGGGGTTGATTGCATCCATAAAATTACGCACCGACTGCTCCGTCTTATATAGGCGTTGTTTTTGATTAAAAAAATTGTATTTATTGTAAATTGGGGGTTAAAATATATAATATGTAATGTGGCGTGTATGAGATTTAATGCTTGGTTAATATTTGTCTGTACTTTCCAAGAATACTGACGTTGGTTCAGCTCTTTAACAACTGATACTGTAAATAAAAATGACTCAACTTTCCGATGTGTTTATTGAACATTAACAAGTACATATCGGCAAAGGAGAAATTAACATGTATCAAAAGTATAAAAAACTTGTTATGTGTGTGATTGTTGTTAATGCAATAACCTGTAGCCTGTCAATGTCAGAACAGTCTCTAAATAATAGAATTACCCTTGAGGCTTTGCCAAAGGTAACAAAAGGCTTTCCTGTAGTTATCAAAGTTACCGTTCAAGGGCCACAGAAAGTTGATTACTTGCCTATCGACAAAAGTGATATTCCGATTACGGTTTATTTAACCGCAAAATCAGATGGTAAAGAATACATTATTAAATCACGCAGAACTTCCACGGGAATCGGGGGTTACCAAGATGGAAGAGGGGGAGTAATGATAGACATGACAGATTTAGTCTTTCCACCTGTTGAGGTACCCGAAGGACAGAAATATACTATGCTCTTTGATCTTTGGTCTTTATTTCGTGCATCTGGAACGACAACTTCTTTAACAGATTTACCGGGCGGTCAATATAGTCTCTCTGTGGGATTAGATTTAAGAGAACAACAAATATCGATACGAGGAGGTCTAAAGTCGAATTTGATAAACATAGAGCTTATTGAACCGACCGAACAGGAGAAACAATTCATTCAGAAAATCCGAGAGTCTGGAAATGTCAGGCTTAGAGAAGGAGTCAATTGGGTTCAGGTTATAGAAAGAAGAATTGATATTCCGGGCGATGGGATTTCTTCGTTGACGCAAGTTTCAAAAGATCAAATTTCGTTTCACAAGTTACTTTCAGAAGTGAATATAGCTGATGAACAGGCACGCAGCAAATCCATCAAAGATGTAAATGATGCAACATTACCAAAATTCTTTGAGCCGGAAAGACAGTTATTGCTTCTTGAATTAAAGGGCAATCCTGCAACTGAACGCGAAAAGTTATTGCAGAAATATCCGCAAATGCAGGGAATGGTCGAAAAACTCGACGCCGGCGGTAATCCATTTTTAGCATCTAAAGAACGATCACTCGAAAGGGCGAGATTAGCAAGACAGACAGCCACCCAAAACGACCCGAATAAACCAACCGAGCCGAATAAGCCGGCGGACCCGAACAAACCAAACCGATGAAATTGAACTCTGACAGAGAAAGATATATAGTTGCCGGCGGTATACTGCTCTATAAGAAAAAATCCAAACCCCACCAGTGAAAAACCGATGTCTTCTGGCTATAGTTGATATGGATTTTGATACTGTAGATGCCAGTGGTTCTTATGACCCTGATAACGGTTCACCTGAAGGAGAGAACAATGGTATAACTGGGTGGGAGTGGGAGATTTACAGATTTAATGAGACGCCATGGCAATATGATATTTATATAGGCACATATACAGGTTCTACATTATACACAGGTTTTGAGAGCTATAATCAAAAATTGTGGATGGACAGATCATTGGAAGGGTTTGACTTTGTGGTGATCGGCATGCAAAACAGCTAAAGATAAATTCAAGATTTGCCCTCACATTGCATCACGGGATAGCATCAAATCGTGATAAAATAGTATATCAACAAGGGAATTTAAATCTTTGCTTTTATCGAAATCTATAAGAACTCAAGCTACAATTGATAAATCAAGCGTAACAGGATGAACGGCTACGGCGGTTCGAAAATCGTCCACCCAACCCGATTCTTATAACTCTTTATAAATAAGTATGTTACGATGGGGTTTTTCTATCAGTTTGTTTCGTAAATGAGACCTCTGATGCCTACTTCAAGGTTACATAGCATCCAGTAGTGGAATCGCAGCAGGTGTTCACAAGAACGTCAAAATTAGGAATGGCGATTTCTACCCTGTTGTTCGCCAGGACTGCTGGTGTATGATTGTTTGTGGCCTGATTATACGAATTGTGAATATTTAATGCGCTGAGCATTTTAACTCAGATAATATTCATAAGGCAG
>CAZYWY010000054.1:0-8835 GCA_964651605.1 uncultured Pirellulales bacterium
GAACAATTATGCCAACAGATGGGACAAAATGGACGGCAAATCGCTTTGGAACGATTTCATTCTCAAGCGGTCGCGCAAAAAACGAGAGCTGTCTATGAGCAGATTTGCGCAGAGAATAAATAAGATTGTCTAAATGAGTATTAAAAAAGTTGCAGCTTACATCTTGTTGGTCAGCGTGTATGGTTCTGCCTGGCTGGTAGCGGTACTTGCCGCTCTGATTCCGCGTCGGCGGTGGAAGCCAACTGGACGGATCGCTGTGACCGGTACTTTTTTTAATCCCAATTGGTATCTGTCGCATATTACCCCTCTGGCTCGCAGCGGCGTAAAAGAGTTAATCTTAGTCGTCGATGAGCCTCAGCTCCCGATAGAAAAAGTCAGATTTGTTTGTTGGCCGGGCTGGGTCTCAAAATTATTGAGCAGACAGGTCGCCCGGTTAATCTGGATGCTGGCTGCCGGTATTCGCTATCGGCCTGATTTATATATGGGATACCATCTTGGACCCGGAGCCTGTACAGCATTGATAGCAGGTAAAATCATGGGCCGGCCAACCTGTTACCAGATGACCGGCGGCCCGGTCGAAATCATCGGCGGAGGTGTAGATTCTGTTGACAGCATCGGTGGTATTCTTGGCCGACCCTCAAAACTTATCGAGAAAATGGCTTTAAAGGTTGTCAGGCAATTTGAGCTTGTTGTTGTTCGCGGCAACAAGGCTAAGGAATTTCTTGCCGCAAGGAATATAAAAGATACTGTTACTATTATTACCGGCAGTGTCAATGGTTCACTGCAATCGAACCAAAATAACAGAACGATTCATCTTGTTTTCGTTGGGCGATTGTCTCCAATCAAACAGGTACATCAGTTTATCGAGATTGTCTCTGCCATAACACATACGATGCCGGATATTCGGGCGGTAGTGGTTGGTGACGGACCTTTGCTGGAAGATATGCGCAAATATGCACAGAAGCTGGGACTTGGTAAAAATATTGAGTTTCTCGGCAAGAGAAAAGATGTAGAAACAATCCTTAAGAACTCCAGATTTTTTGTTCTGACATCAAAAACCGAAGGCTTGTCAATTGCGATGGCTGAGGCAATGGCCGCCGGCGTGGTGCCAATTGTCGCCGATGTGGGGGAGCTTGGCGACCTTGTCAGCAACGATGTAAATGGCTATCTGATTGAACCGAACAATATTGATGAATATGTCAGAAAGATTATGACTGTTCTACAGAACGATTCCTTATGGGCTCAGTATTCCCTTAAAGCAATTGAGGCAGCGAAAAAACTTTGTGGTCTTGAAGTGGTTACCGGTAAATGGCAGCGTAATATTCAGGATGTTGTGTCTCGTGCATCTGGTCATTTAGAGAAGGAACGTACAAATTGACTGGAGCGGCAGGCTCATTTCAGGTTGCTATTTCAGCCGGCTATAACGGCTATCTATCCCAGCCGACTTATTCACCGGATACCGCTTATCCGGAACATCCGTTCGGCAATCAAACACTGTCTGATAAAACCAATAATGTGTACAAGGCCGTACGTGATGCCTTTCGGTTATTAGAGTTGGACGCTGAGAATTATGGCCGGAATATCTGGAATCCGCTGGGTGAGTTTATCCAGCCGGGCAATGCTGTTGTGCTGAAGCCAAACTTTGTTCGTGATTTTCGCGAAACTCAGCCAGGCGATGATGATTGTTTAATCACTCACGGCTCAATTATACGGGCGGCAGTTGATTATGTTTATATTGCCCTGAAGAGAAAAGGGCGGATTATAATCGCCGATGCCCCGCAGAACGATGCGGATTTTGAGGCAATTGCTAAAAATACAGGGCTGGATGAAATCCGCAAGTTTTATAAACAGCAAGCCGGCTTTGAAATCGAAATCTATGACCTGCGGCCGGAAAAGGCGAAAAAAATAAACGGAGTTATTGTCGGCCACGAGAAGCTGCCCGGCGACCCGGCTGGTTATATTAAGGTTAATCTTGACCGGCATTCTGAGTTTTGTGAAATCTCAAATCTGTGTCATTTGCTGTACGGCGCCGAATACGATACGGGCGAGTTGCGAAGTCACCACCACGATAATGTACACGAATACTTAATTTCCAGCACAGTTTTACAGGCCGACTGTATCATCAATCTGCCCAAGCTCAAAACTCACAAAAAAACAGGCGTTACGTTATGTATGAAAAATCTGGTGGGGATTAACGGCAATAAAAACTGGCTGCCCCACCACAGAGAAGGCACACCAGCCCAGGGCGGCGACCAGTTTGCTGATGATGGTTTTATCCATAGAATTGAACGAAAGGCAATGATAGGCTTCCGGCGTTTATTTCCTCTGCTGGGACCTGTCCGGTCAATTATAGCAAAACCCATCAAAGCGGTCGGCAAAGGTATATTTGGCGATACGAACACAGATACGATTCGCTCCGGCAACTGGTACGGCAATGATACGACCTGGCGGATGGCAATCGATTTGAACCGGATATTGTTTTATGCCGATGCAAATGGGAAAATTCTGGATAAAAAGGCGCGGAATATTTTCAATATAGTCGATGGAGTTGTCGGCGGCGAGGGTAACGGTCCGCTTGACCCGACTGCGAAACCAGCGGGAGTTGTCATTGCCGGCAGGAATCTTGTAGCGGTGGATTTGGTTTGCGCAAGGTTGATGGGTTTTGATTACAGGAAACTGCCGCTCTTGTATAGGACTCTGAAAAGCGAATCTTTGCCGCTTTTTGCAGGCACTTACAGCGATGTTGAATGTAAGTCAAATGAACAGCAGTTTAACCGGGCTTTGTGTGAGATTGACGGAATGTGTTTTGCTTTTAAACCGCACTTCGGCTGGCAGGGACATATAGAATTTGCCAAATGAAAAAAGCATTTTCAAAAAAAAATCTGTGGGAGACGACCCCGTCGAATGTAACATACATCTTAAAGACGACTTTAGGAATATTTCCACCGGCGTTTTTGCTGGGCAGGCGTTTCCGGCAAAACCGGGCTTTTATCCTACAGGCACGTTCGTGGTCGGCGGAGCGTGCCAGTCAGTACCAGTTGGAAAAACTGCGTAAGATTCTTAAAATCGCTTATGAAAAAACGACATTTTATCGCCGGGTGTTTGATTCGGTCGGATTTAATATAAACGATTTCAAATCGCTGGATTATTTAAGCCATCTGCCAACAATCAACAAGCAAACCATAATTGACAACCTCTCTGATATGTGTGCAAAAAGTGTACACAGCAGGGATGTTGATTTTGGTTCAACCGGCGGGACAAGCGGCACACCACTGCATTTTTATATAAATGCAGGACGTTCGGCAATAGAGTATGCCTGTCTTACAACAAGCTGGAAGCGGACGGGCTATAAGCTCGGAATGCCGATGGCGGTTTTACGCGGCAAAGTAATCAAGCCGGACAGAAACGGCCTATACCACGAATATGACCCGCTCCTGAGGCATCATTATTACAGTGCCTTTCATTTATCCGATGCAAATATAGCACGCTACCTGAAACATATTGCAACGATTGGGGCGTGTTTTTTGCACGTCTATCCATCCAGTGCAGCCGCTCTGGCAAAGTTCATTCTCAGAAACAAAAAACAGCCGCCGGAAAATATTAAGGGTATTATTGCTGAATCTGAAATCGTTTATCCGCAGCAGCGGCAGATGATTGAAGAAGTGTTCGGATGTCGTTTGTTTTCCTGCTATGGCCAGTCAGAAAAAGTTGTCCTTGCCGCCGGCTGTGAAAAGTCGGACGATTATCACATCTGGCCTACTTATGGATATTTTGAGCTGCTTGATGAAGAAGGTCATCCTGTAACTACGCCCGGGCAGCGTGGCGAAATAGTCGGCACAGGCTTTATTAATACTGTTATGCCGTTTATCCGCTATCGCACGGGAGACTGGGCTACGTATATTAGCGACCATTGCCCTGCCTGCGGGCGGGAACATATAATCATTCGTGACATTCTGGGACACCGGATTCAGGAGGTGTTAGTCGCAAATGATGGTTCGGAAATCTCGTGGACAGCGCTGAATATGCATGATGATACTTTTTTGAATGTCCGGCAGTTCCAGTTCTTGCAGGAAAAACCCGGCAGAGCGGTTATGCGCATAGTGCCGGCTGATGGATTTGTTCAGCAGGACGCCGACAAAATACAGCGGAATCTGGGCAGCAAACTCGACGGCAGAGTGACATTTTCCATCGAGATTGTAAAGGCAATTCCTCTTTCCGAAAGGGGCAAGGCAATATATGTTGACCAGCGGATTCCACGGGATAATTGACAGAAATATTGGTCTATAATCGGCAGGATTTATTCTTGATTCATCTTATTCTCAGTCTGGATTACGAGATTTTTGGCAACGGCTCCGGCGACGTGCGGCGGGATATGATTGAGCCGACCCGCAGATGTCTGGATTTGTGCGACAAGTACCAGGCTAAGCTGTCCATTATGTTCGAGGTGGGAGGATATCGGGCAATTAAAAAGGCTCAAGAAGCGAGATTGTTACAGTTTGATTATTCGCCTTCCCAGCAGATAGAAGAGCAGGTTCGATATGCAGCCAAAAACGGACATGATGTCCAGTTGCATCTGCATCCCTGGTGGGTTGGAGCAGAGCTTGAAAATGGTAACTGGCGATTGAATCCGCATTATCGCAGAATCAGCGATTTACCCAACGGCTTATGGACAGAAAATGACCAGTTATCTATAACGGGCGTTTTATCGCAGGGCAGAAAAACGCTGGAAACAATAATCAAGCCGGTTTGTCCCGATTATCAGTGTCTTGTCTATAGGGCAGCGATGTTCTGGGGACAGCCCTCGAAAGAACTGATAATTGGGCTGAAAAAGGCAGGGCTGATTGCCGATTCGTCAGTTGTCAGCGGGATGTACGAAAAGAAACCTGTGCCGACAGATTATCGCAGTGCCAAATCTTCAATGGGGTACTGGTGGACTTCTGCCGAAGATATAAGCCAGGCCGGCATTGCAGGGGAGAATATTATAGAATTTCCGGTTTATTCCTGGCGAAGACCTTATATTTGTAATCTTAAATGGACAAAACTGCACACCACCCTTAAAAGAAGGGCAGCAGAAAAAAATGACATATATGGTTATGGTATGAAACAGGCAAGGCAAAGCACAGAGTCGCTTGCAACCGTAATGGGGAGACTGTTTTCGTCGCAGCCTTTCAAATATGATTTTTGCAAATTAAGTGCCAAAGATATGATTCGGTGGTTAAAACGGGCAATAAAAGAGTCCCGTTCAGCCGGGATTGATGATACTCCGGTTGTAATGCTCGGGCACAGTAAAGATTTTTGGAATGACAGGAATCTTGAAGAATTTCTCAACTATGTTAAAACTGAGTGTAATAATGAAGTGCAATTTAAGACTTTTACGGAGTCGATAAAAATAATCGTACAAAAGGATAACCGGATTGACAAAGGTGCAGTTAATCGTATTCTTTCATAGTTCAAAATAATTACAGGGGGCTTTGATAAAATAAATGGAACAGGTTACTCAAAAATTACTCTCGGGCGAAATCATAATCCAGGAGCTTCCCTGGCCTATTGCCGGTGCCGGTATGGTTCTGGTACGCAACCACTATTCGTTAATCAGTGCCGGTACCGAAGGTTCTACGGTCAGGACTGCCCGCAAAAGCCTGCTCGGCAAGGCCAAAGAACGTCCTGCTCAGGTCAAACAGGTGCTAAATACCCTCAAACAGCAGGGACCTGTGCAGACATATCGTGCAGTAATGAAGAAACTCGATGCTTACTCGCCATTGGGCTATAGTTCCGCAGGAGAGGTTATTGAGGTTGGCTCGGATATTTATGATATCGCAGTCGGGGACAAGGTAGCCTGTGCAGGGGCCGGTTATGCCAACCATGCAGAGATAGTTTGTGTGCCGCGTAATCTGTGTGTAAAGCTCAATGAAAATGCTGACTTAAAGAAGGCCTGCTATAATACGCTCGGCGCAATTGCGCTGCAGGGCATCAGGCAGGCTGATTTGCGTCTTGAGGAAAGCTGTCTAGTCATTGGTCTGGGACTTTTAGGACAATTAACTTGTTTAATGCTCCGTGCCGGCGGCATCAGGACATTCGGGATTGATATAAATGAAAATACCGCTGAGGTCGCAAAAAAACATTGCTGTGATGATGCCTGGATTCGTCAGTCACCGGGTTTGCCTTTAAAAATAGAAAGTCTTACCGGCGGGCTTGGTGTTGATGCTGTTATTATTACAGCAGGCACTTCGAGTCTCGACCCGATAAATTGCGCAGGCCAGCTCGTGCGCCGGCGAGGCAAAGTAGTAGTCGTTGGGGCGGTACCTACCGGTTTTGACAGGGACCCGTACTGGTACAAAAAAGAGCTGGAATTGCGTATGTCCTGCTCTTATGGGCCGGGGCGATATGACAGCGATTATGAGGAAAAAGGTATCGACTATCCGCCTGCGTATGTCCGCTGGACAGAGGGCAGGAATATGCAGGCTTTTCAAGAGCTTATTTATAACAATAAAATTGCTCTTGATTATCTGACGACGCATCAGTTCGCAATTGAACAGGCGCCGCAGGCCTATAATATGATAGTCAATAACAGTGAACCGTTCCTCGGCGTAGTTCTGAAATACGATACGAACAAACCGCTGTCTGAGCATCCGAGCGTTATCAAGCCGGCAAAAAAAGAAGCTAAAGTAAATATTGCTTTTATCGGGGCGGGCAGCTATGCCCAGCAGCACCTGCTGCCAAATATACCACGTAATGACAGCGATGTGAATTGCATTGGCGTTATGTCCATCTCCGGTACGACATCGATGCGGGCTGCTGAAAAATTCGGCTTTCAGTTTTGTACATCGAAATCATCCGAAATTTTCGAAAATAAATCTGTCAACACCGTATTTATAACTACGCGGCACGACAGTCACGCAGAATATGTAAAGCAGGCAATATCAGCGGGAAAACATGTTTTTGTCGAAAAGCCGCTTTGCCTGACTATTGAAGATTTGAATGAGATTGAACAGTTGTACAATAATTCAAACTACAATTGTCAAATTATGATTGGATTCAACAGGCGATTTGCTCCGCAGGCGGTTGAGCTGAAAAAGCACCTGGACAAAGGGCCGATTTCAATGCTATACCGCATCAACGCAGGTTACATACCAAAAGATAACTGGATACAGGATAAAAAAACCGGCGGCGGACGCATCATAGGGGAGGTGTGCCATTTTATTGATTTTATGACCTGGCTGTGTGGTTCTGTCCCTAAAATAGTACATTCTGTAGCTGTTCCCGATGCAAACGGATTCAACGATACAGTTTGCATCAATCTGCAATATGCAAACGGCTCGATAGGCAGTATCAATTATTTTGCTAACGGCTCAAAGGAAGTCCCGAAGGAATATATCGAGGTTTATAATTCCGGCCTTACAGGTGTCATCAGCGATTTCAAAATGCTGGAGATATATTCAACAGGCAAGCCCCGCCGCAAGAAAAGTTTTGTGCAGGACAAGGGGCAGCATTCTATGATTAATGCTTTCATAAAAAGTATAAAAGAAGGCGGCACGCCTGCAATCGCTGCCGGCGAGATATTCTCCGTAATGCGTGCCACTTTTGCTGTGCAGGAGTCACTCAGTACCAGAGGCGCAGTTTCGCTGTAAATTTGCGATGGATATTACTATAATCGAGCGCTGCATCGAGGAAATGCTTTCATATCTTCAGGCGGAAGATTTTGCCGGTTACGACCCTTATGATGCACTTAACAGTCCTTTAATTGCCGGTATTGGTGCAAAAAGCAAATGGCTCAGGGTCGCAGCAACGCAGTTCTTTCGACGCTGCCCTGTGAATTTCAGGCCCTTATTTGGCATAAAAAAAGGCCACAATCCGAAAGCTATCGGCCTTTTCCTCTGGGGCTATTCGAGGCTGTTTGCTCTTACAAAAGCTCAGGAGCATCTGGATAAAGTTGATTACCTGCTTGCAATGCTCCAGCAACTCAGAAGCTCCGGATATTCGGGTAACTGCTGGGGTTACAATTTCGACTGGCAGTCGAGAACCGCAATACGGCTAAAAGGGACACCGACTATTGTCAACACTGCCTTTATCGGCCATGCCCTGCTGGATTGTTACTTGCTGACAGGCAGGGCTAAGGCACTCGATATGGCTGTGCCGATAAAAGATTTTATACTCAAAGACCTTCACAGAACTGAATTGAACGGGACATTCTGCTTTAGTTATACGCCGGTAGATACCGAGGTTGTTCACAACGCCAATCTGCTGGGGGCATCTATTCTTGCCCGTTTAACTCCATTTTGTAAAGAAGGAGATTTGAAAAATGTCGTTCTGCAGAGTATGGGCTTTTCAATGCAGCATCAGCACGAGGACGGGTCCTGGTTTTATGCAGATACGAGCGTGCAAAAATGGATAGATTCCTTTCATACGGGTTTTAATCTTCAGGCCATTCGCTATATTTTCGATGCCGGGATTGGGCTGGAATATCAGGCGGCATACGGCAAAGGGGTCGAATATTATGCGAAGAATTTCTTTCTGGATGACGGGACACCAAAATATTATCACAACCGGATATACCCGATAGATATTCATTCACCTGCGGAAGCCATAAATTTTTTCTGCCGGCAGGACAATCAATATAAGGACCTGACAGAAAAAATTGTCCGCTGGATGCTTGAGAATATGTATAGCGGCAGGGGTTATTTCTATTTTCGTAAAGGTAAGTATTTTACGAATCGCATCCCTTATATGCGCTGGTCGCAGGCGTGGGCTTTCAATGCCCTGACTGAATATCTTTTAGCGGTAAAAGGAGACTGACATAATGCCGGGAATACTGGGCTATAAAAGTTCTTGTCCTGA
>CAZYWY010000055.1:0-8802 GCA_964651605.1 uncultured Pirellulales bacterium
GGGCAGGGCAAAAACAAAGCCAAAACAAACCCAATTAAAGCCAAAACAAAGCCAATTTAAAGCCAAAACAAAGCCAAACAAAGCCAATTTTCAACAAGAATTCGGAAGTCCATACCACATTAAAGGAACCCTGCCATAAACCTGTCCTGAACAAAGTCGAAGGATGGCAGGGTTAACCGTTCTGTATTAAGTGGCTTTTTTATAGGCCGACGGCTTTACGTAGTTTTGCCGCCATATCGGTCTTTTCCCAGGTAAAATTCGGCAGCTCTCTGCCGAAGTGGCCGCCATAAGAAGTCTGTGCGAAAATCGGGCGGGCAAGCTGCAGGTATTTAATCATTTCCTTTGGTGTCATTGGGAAAAGCTCTCTGATTGCATGGCTTACTTCCTGCTCGCTGACTTTTGGCGAGCCTGCCAGCTTCACCAGGACAGAAATGGGCTGAGCAACCCCGATTACATAAGACAACTGTATTTCACATTCATTAGCTATGCCTGCGGCAACCACATTCTTGGCGATGTATCTGGCCATATAGCTGGCGGTTCGGTCCACTTTTGTAGGGTCTTTTCCGCTGAAAGCCCCGCCGCCGTGTCGGCCTCTTCCGCCGTAAGTATCAACGATGAGCTTTCGACCTGTAACACCGCAGTCGCCTTTGGGGCCGCCTACTACAAACCGTCCGGTCGGATTAACGTGTATTATCATATCCCTGTCAACCAGACGCTTGGGCAGGACAGGCATTATGACATTTTCTACGATTTGGCTTCGCAGTGTTCTGTAATTGACCGACGGTGAATGCTGGGCGGCAACCACAACTGTGTGGATTCGTTTTGGTTTCTTGTTTTCATATTCGATTGTAACCTGACTTTTACCATCGGGACGAAGCCAGGGCAGTTTCCTGTTGCGACGTAACTGCTCAAGTTTTGTTGTTATGGCATGAGCCAGTTGAATCGGCATCGGCATAAGGGCGGGCGTTTCTTTGCAGGCAAAGCCGAACATCATTCCCTGGTCGCCGGCACCCTGTTCCTTGTGCAGTCCCCGGCCTTCCGTAACACCCTGGGAAATATCGGGGCTTTGTTTGCCGACTGTTACCATAACGGCACAGTTATCATAATCGAATCCCATTTCCGGGTCGTCATAACCGATTTCTTTGATTGTCTGGCGAACAACCGACGGTATATCTACAATGGCATTTGTCGTGATTTCGCCGGCTACTACTACCAGCCCGGTCGTTACGAGGGTTTCGCAGGCTACTCTGCTGCGCGCATCCTGGGCGAGCATCGCATCAAGAATAGAATCGGATATGTGGTCGGCCACCTTGTCGGGATGACCCATAGTTACCGACTCACTCGTGAAAAGATACTTTTCATTGCTGCAACACATTTTACTGCTTTTTGACTTTTTAGCCATTTGCAATTTACTCCTCAATTTCGTTAATTGTCAGGTAATACGCCATACAACCAATTTATTTGTATCTGCGGAATTCTACCGATTTGTGCCTTTTTCCACAACATATTTATTCTGCGATTTGGTCGCTTCAGATAATCAGCATTGCATCGCCATAAGAATAAAAACGATACCGCTTTTCGACTGCGTAGTTATATGCACGCAAAATATTATCCAGTCCGGCAAAAGCTGCCACAAGCACCAGCAGAGAAGATTTCGGCAGATGAAAGTTCGTTATAAGTGCATCGACGATTTTGAATTTATATCCGGGTGTAATAAATATATCCGTCAGGCCGTCGGCTGCTACGATTTGCGAACCTCCGGCGGCAGTCTCAAGAGACCTGGTCGAAGTGGTGCCTACCGCAATGATTCTGCCGCCTTTCTCTCTGGCAGAATTAATCTTCCGTGCGTTCTTTTCATCGATACTAAATCTTTCCGAATGGATTTTATGGTCCTCCAGCTCTTCGGTAGTTACCGGCAGGAAAGTGCCTGCCCCTACGTGCAGCGTCAGATATGCAAATTCAATATCCGACTTCTGAAGAGTCCCAATCAGCTCTTCGGTAAAATGCAATCCCGCAGTTGGAGCTGCAACAGCCCCGGCCTGGCGGGCATAAACAGTTTGATAACGCTGCCTGTCAATTGTTGCTTCTGTCAGGTCACTGCCTCTTTTGATATATGGCGGCAGCGGCGGATAACCAATTCTTTCGAGAATCCTCTCGGCTTCATCATCAACATCGAGTTTCAGCCTGCACTGACCGGAAGAGCTTTTATCAATCAGTCGGACCCGAATACCATCTCTGTCATCCTTTGCTTTCAGGTAAAATACTTCATTCTTTTTTATTTTACGAGCGCCCTTGAGATAAACCTTCCATAAACCATCATCATCCTGGCCAAGAAACAATCCTTCGAGTCTGCCGCCCGTCAGCCGTTGAGCAAAAAAACGGGCAGGCAAAACCTTCGTGTCGTTAAGCACAAGACAATCACCACTCGATAAAAAATCGCCGATTCTTCTGAAAAAGCTGTCCTGAATATCACCACTTTCACGATGAAGAACAAGCAATCGGGAGTCGCTGCGAACAGGCAAAGGCTGTTGAGCAATAAGCTCGTTCGGCAGTTCATAATTTAGCTTTTTGGTTCTCATAAATAAAAGTTATCAGACTGTCGAGAAAATAACAAAAAAATTTTATCGTAAAATCCGGCAAATTTCGGCATTAAAAACCAACTGGCTTAAACCTTGCAAAACCGCCCTGTAACAAATGACGATTCTTATAGCACATAGACGATTTCAATGATACTTTTTCAAAGGGCAGAAAAATGACTGCTAAACAATTCGAGACAGAAGCCACAATGATTGCTTCATTAGACAGAATGGAGCTTGAAAGAAGAATAAAAAAATTCCGGGGCACATTCAAGATGGATTTCACGGAAGATTATCTCAATCAAAGCAGCGTTGACAGGCTCAGGCATATTCTCATGTCAGCTCTGCTCTATTCAAAACCGCACAACTAAAAAACAACCAACAAAAAAACAGAAGGCTTTTTCGTTCGGAAAAAACCTTCTGTATTTTGCGTAACCACCCGCAGCCTCGTAACTGCCACAGGTAAAAGATAAACAGCATCGCTTGAAAACCGCCTATTCAAACTGCATCTGCATAGACTGGTCTCCGGTTAAAACGCTACTCTATTTTTTCTTCTTGGCTGTCTTCTTGGCTACTTTTTTCTTCGCTACTTTCTTCTTCGCTACCTTCTTTTTTGCCATTATTGTGTCACCTCCTTTTGGTTCACAAAATCCTTTTATATTTTGGTAACGACAACTATATTAAATAACATTAAAAACTTTCGTAAAGAAAATACACAAAAAAATAAAATAATTTATATATTTTTTTATCGACTAAAACTTTATCGGCACTTGACAAAATTTTTCACCGCACACATTTTACACAGCCGAACATTTCGTGTAACATATTATCGACACAGTCAAAAAGCAGACTGGTCGTCTCAGATTTTTATAGATGATTACAGTTTTATGACGCAGAAAAAAATAGCTTTGTTCGGCGGGACATTCGACCCGATTCACCTCGGACATACTACAGTAGCAGCTTCAGCAGCCCGGCATATCGAAGCGGATGAGGTGATTTTCATACCGGCCAAACTTTCTCCTCTCAAGGGATTCTATCCACAGGCAAGTGACACAGACCGGCTGGCAATGACCGCTCTTGCAATCGCCGAAGAAAAAAAATTCTCTCTAAGCAAATGCGAACTGGATAGAGCCGTTCCGAGCTTCACTCTGGATACAGTAAGATACTTTCTCGATAAGTATGGCAGCGGAACTCAAATATACTGGCTCACCGGCGCAGACAACATTGATGACCTGAACTACTGGTATGAAATTATCACCTTGCTCGACTTGTGCAATCTGGCAACGATGTACAGGGCGGGCTGTGAAAAACCGCAGTTCAAAAAATACGAACCCCTCTGGGGCACCGAACGTATTGAAAAGCTGCAGCGAAATATTATACCAACACCACTGGTTGATATAAGCAGCACAGAAATAAGAAACCAGCTGGCCGCAGGCCAGGATGTATCACAAATGCTTCACCCAGCGGTACTTAGCTATATTTTAAAACATAACCTGTATCAACACCAGAAAGACAAAACCAACGACAGATAAGTTATTTTTGTGCAATATTTTTTACCAGCCAGTCGTACCACTTATCCATACCTTCGCCGGTCTTGGCTGATACCGGAAATATTTCAATTGTCTTGTTCAATCTGCGGGCATCTGCACAGGCTCGTTCGAGATTAAAATCCACAAACCCAAGCAGGTCGATTTTATTGAGCAGCAGCACCTTCGATTTGGCAAAAATGGCAGGATACTTGACGGGCTTGTCATCACCCTCAGCAACAGAAAGCACAACAATTTTGCCGGTCTCGCCAAGCTCAAACGCAGACGGGCAAACAAGATTGCCGACATTCTCAATGAAAATCAAATCCAGCATATCAACAGGCAGTTTTTTCAGAGCCTTATTCACTTGCTCAGCCGAGAGGTGACATGCGCCGTCTGTATTGATTTGTATGGCAGGCGCCTCAGTCGCTCTGATTCTCTGAGCGTCAATATCAGTTTGAATGTCACCCTCGATAACACCAATTCTGATTTTACCTTTCAAATCGGTGATTGTGCGGGCTAAAATGGTTGTCTTGCCAGAACCCGGCGATGAAATAAGATTCAGGCACAATATATTTCTCATAGAAAGATACAAGGAATTTTTTATGGCAATTTTTTCATTTTCGCTCAATATTTTTTTGCCGACATCGATTTTTTTCATTACTGCTGCTCCGATTCAAATTCAATCTGCTCAAGCATCAAAGGTGCATCCGGCAGAAGCTCGAAGTCTTCACCGCTGCAAAATGAACACCTCGGATTTGTAATTTCTATTTCAAAATCCCTGTTACAATTTTTACACCGCCCCTGCAAAGACTTATGCTCAATCTCCAGCCTGACAGCCTGACACAACGTATCTTTGGCTATTGATTCAAATGCAAACCTAAGCACTTCATCGTTAATTTCATTGAGCCTGCCGCAGCTTATCTTCGCAGCCACGGGTTTTGCTTTCTGTATTTTGGCCTGCTCTGAAATTTGTGCCAGAAGACTTTGTGCAACAACCATCTCGTGCATCAGCATATCCTCGGCAAATCTCGACCATAGGGCATCGGCACTATCGCCCTGCCGCCTATTCGGGTTATAAGCTCCACTGTCGGTAAATCGCCGGATTTATATACCCTGCCTATTATACTCGCATTTTTTCCCAGATGATGTCCTCTGCAAAACTCCAGACAATCTTTGGCCGATTCCGGCGAGACGACAGCAACAAACTTACCTTCATTTGCAATTGTAAGTACATCAAATCCGAGCATATCCGCAGCTGCCTGAACGATTTTATTGACGGGAATATCAGCCTGGCTGATTTCGATGCTAAGCCCGCTTGCTTTTGCGATTTCATTAAGGGTCGCCGCCAGCCCGCCGCGAGTCGGGTCTCGCATAAATTTCACACCAGGGATTTTCTCCAGCAGCGGACAGAGCAATCCCGCCAATGCGGCACAGTCACTTTGCAACTGCGACTGGAATTTGATTTCCTCCCGCTGAGAAAGAATGGTTATACCGTGGTCACCGATTGTGCCGCTAAGTATTATTACATCATCTGCGGCAATTTTATCTATGCCTAAATCGACCCCTGCCGGCCTGATGCCTATACCTGAAGTATTTATGAAAATCCCGTCCGCCGAGCCGGCTTCAACCGTCTTTGTATCGCCGGTAACAATATCGACTCCGGCGTTCCGGGCGGTCTGTGCAATGCTTTCCAAAATCTTATCGAGCATCCTGAATTCGAAGCCTTCTTCGATGAGTAGCGATAATGACAAGGCAACAGGCCTTGAGCCGGCCACCGCCAAATCATTGATAGTCCCGCAGACGGCAAGTTTCCCTATGTCACCACCATTGAAAAACAGCGGCTTAATGACATAACTGTCCGTTGTAAAACACAAACTTCCCGAAGCTAAATTCAGCTTTGCTGAATCATCGAGTTTTGCCAGAGCATCATTTCGCAGTTTTGGCAGAATATGCCGGGCAATCAACTCTTCGGTAAGCTGACCGCCTCCGCCGTGTGCAAGCAAAATTCTCTGGTTTTGGTCACTGTTCATTTTTTATCGCATCTTTACCGGCTGTATTTAAACCACGCCGCACAGGCGCCTTCTGAGCTAACCATACACGGCCCGACCGGCCTTCTCGGCGTGCAGACTTTGCCAAATAAACTACACTGGGGCGGCTCAAGCAAACCACATAACACATCCCCGCACCGACAACCTGCGTTATCCTCGCCGGGCTTTTCAATTACGCCGAACCGCTCAAAAGCATCGAATTGTCTATACCTGTCCCGCAGTTTCAGCGTGCTTTTTTCAATCATTCCCAGTCCCCGCCAGTAACCATCCGCAGGCTCGAAGCATTCGTCGATAATTTTCTGTGCAACGATATTACCCCGCTCTGTAACAACCGCAGCGTACATTGATTTCAGCTCGGCTTTGCCCGCCGAAAGCTGCGAACATATCTGAGCCAGAGATTCCATTATCTGCACCGGCTCGAAACCCGCCACAACACAGGGCCTCTTAAATTCATCCACAATCGCAGCGAAAGCACCGTAACCAATTATTGCGCTGACGTGGCCGGGACAAAGAAACGCATCTATTTTATTGTTTTTGCCGCTCAGCAACGCTTTCATAGCCGGCACAACTAATTTATGCCCGCATAAGATACAGAAATTATCCAGCTTTTGCTGAGCAGCTTCCTTTACGGCAACTGCGGTAGCCGGCGCCGTCGTCTCGAAGCCAACCGCCACGAAAACAACCGTCTTTGCCGGATTGTCCCTCGCTAATTGAAGTGCATCCTCGCTGCTCAGTACGACACGAACATCAGCTTTGGATTTTTTAGTTTCAAGTGAACCGCCCCTGCCCGGCACGCGAATCATATCGCCATAAGTTGCGATTATATAATCGTCCCGCTGTGCCAGTTCGAGAACAACATCGATATAGCCCTGGCTGGTAACACAGACCGGACAGCCCGGCCCGGATAACAGCCGAAGTCTCGCCGGCAGCAGCGACCGTATGCCGCTGCGAAAAATCGAGACTGTATGCGTACCGCAAACCTCCATTATATTGATTTGACGCCCCAAAGTTTCGCAGGCTGAGACCATCATATTCTGTGCTGTTTTTATTTTGTCGAGCATTTCATCATCCTGAGATTTTGTTTGGGGTATTTAGAAAATCGTTAATCTCCGAGATAAGCTCCCAGGTTTTTTTCGCTTCTTCTTCATCTACCATAGAAATCGCAAAGCCGGCGTGCACCAAAACCAAATCATTTAATTTGGCTTTCGGCAGCAGCGTAGTTTTAGCCTTGAAGCGGTTGCCCATTGCATCGACCACAGCGTTGTCACCATCCAATTCAACTATTCTGACCGGTATTGCCAAACACATATTCGTCGCTCGTAGTTCGTTTATTATTCTTTTTAGACCAAATTATCTTATTTAAGCATTCTATTGACTTATACGATTATGGTCAATCTTTGGCCTAAAAAGAAATTATGATTCATCGAATTATCATAAAATTTATTACCCTGCATACTGTGAAAAAGTTTTGCACTCCCAAAAGGTATGGTATAATAAAAGTCGCTTTTTTATATCGGGGAAATTTAGGAGAAAAAATTATGGTAAAGGCGTATATCCTGCAAATAGCGATGGCCGGAATTATTGTTGTTGCAACTCCTGTATATTCAGTTCTCGGTGCAGCAGATAGCAACAAAGTGGAAACATCGTTTAAAAGCCGAGATGAATTTACAGCTCAAATCAACGGCAAAGAGTTAAAACTCTGGAAAGGGCTAAAATTATCGGAGACATTTGAAACCCTCGGCGACCCGGAAGATATAGGTGAAATTTATACTGATTCCAAGATATATGGTTGGGGTCTTGATTGCTTAACTGGAGAATGTGTCGTTATTGATGCCCAACCAAAAAAGAATGAAGTCATTGACTGGATGGTTATGAAGTTTAACGAAGGAAAGATTTCAGAAACATTGGCGTATTCAGTACCTGGAAAAATAAGATCTAAACTTGCCCAGGAACTTAAGGAGATGAGAGAATCGAGAAAATCTGGCAAACCTCAGTGTCCTGGTGGACTATGGTGTTCTGTAATTAATAATTCGCAATATGGTAGGAGTACACAAAAATATGAGATTCTTGATAAATATGATGTCGTTGGTCCAGCAATTACTATGTTATTACGCAATGAAGGTCCTACACCAATAAAAACACCTGAAAATCTTAAAGATGATGTTTTTCTTACAATCAAAACACCCGATGGCCAGCAGTATATCTCAAGGCTTACAAAGATTGGTAAACCAGTTCCTGAAATTTTCAAAATTGATGAGCGCTTTTATATAAGTATCCCGTTCTTCTGCTGGGTTACTGATTCAAATAAACCGATAGATGTGCCTGTTGGGATATATCAATGCTACGGAACTATCCTCGGCTCGCATTCTCGAACAATATCAGTGGAAGTTCATAAACAGGCATTTGTCTTAGCTTCGCCCAATGCAGCCGATGAGGAAATAGTAATTAAACCCTACTATAATAAGCTGCCAATTCAAGGACTCGATTACGATGACCTTGTCAAAGAATGTAAAGCTGTTTTTAAGAAGAAATTTGAAGGAGACCCAAACAAAGTATTAATACCTGCGAATAGAGCAAGAGTGGGGGGGATGACGATATCAGGAGGTCCACATGTTGCAGTAATATATGAAATGCCTGGTTTTCCTTTGA
>CAZYWY010000056.1:0-8777 GCA_964651605.1 uncultured Pirellulales bacterium
CTCGACGCTGAATGCCTGTGTGATGTTCTCGAGGCTGGAAAAATCTGCCTTGCCATATTTATTCATAAGGGTCTCGACCACCGTGTGCAAACACTGGTGGTTGGCGGCCAGGATGCCAACGATTAATTTTACCGGCTTTGGCTCAGTCAGCTCCCACATAATCAAAACGTCAATTATTCAATTGGTCCTTCATTTGTTTTATCAGTGCAAGGACAGTTTCCGCAGCTTTATCTACTGCACTTTGCTGATTTTGGGATTCGGTGCGTAACTTTATTTCAACATTGCCCTCAGCGATGGATTTTTTGCCGACTGTTACCCTTATTGGAACACCGATCAGGTCGGCATCCTTAAATTTCGCACCAGCCCGCATTGTCCGCTCATCCAGCAGCACATCTACGCCCTGAGTGAGCAACTGCTGATATATTTTTTCCGCAGCCTGTGCAACTTCAGCATCTTCCTGATTGACGCAGGTTATAATTACCTCATACGGTGCGATACTAATCGGCCAGATAATGCCGTCTTTGTCATTGTACAGTTCAATCGCCGAGGCCAGGATTCGATTAACGCCAATGCCGTAACAGCCCATAAGGCAGGGCTTCTCATTGCCGGTCTGGTCGAGATATTTGGCGCCGAGCTTTTCGCTGTATTTTGTACCAAGCTTGAACACCTGCCCTACCTCGATGCCTTTCTTGAACAACAGTTTTTTGCTGTTGTAAGTGTCACCCGGCACTGCATTGCGAACGTCAGCCACAATGATACTTTCTCCTTCGAGCAGAAAATCCCTGCCCGGCACAACATTTTTAATATGATAGTCTGTTTTGTTCGCCCCTGTAACACCAACAGCCATCGCTGCACCAGCGTGGTCGATAATTATAGGATAACTCATGCTTTCTCTAAGTCCTACCGGTCCTGCAAAACCAACCTCGGCACCAGTTATCATCTGTATTTCATCTTCTTCTGCAAGTTGTAAATTGTCTCCAGTTAGAACTGTAAGCTTTTCATTGTTAACTTCATGGTCACCTCGAACCAATACAATATAAAATTTAACAGTATGACCATCACCCGGCCAACGACTAATTCCATCTTTATGAGTTGCTTTGTATTCACCTATTTTTTGGACGGCTTCTTTTATTGGATGGTTTCTAAATATTAATGTTTTAATCATCTGTTCAGGCTGGGTTTTCAGGAACGTACAAACCGCATCTATACTACCGACATTTGGCGTATGAACTTCCTCTACCGGAGGAAATTTTCGTCCATCATCCATTATCCCTCGTCCATCACTTCTCGGAATCGGGTCAACTGCTGCTCTTTCAAGATTTGCAGCATACGAGCCGTCCTCGGTATAGACGATTGTGTCCTCGCCCGATTCGCAGGGGATGGTGAACTGATGCGAGCCTGAGCCGCCCATCTCGCCGGTCTCAGCCTCGACCGCCACATATCGCAGGCCGCAGCGTTTGAAAATCCGGCAGTAAGTGTCATACATTACCCAGTAAGTTTTATCGAGACTTTCGGGGCTGTCGTGAAAGCTGTAAGAATCTTTCATTATGAATTCGCGCGAACGAATCGGCCCGAAGCGTGGACGGAATTCATCGCGAAATTTCGGACTGATTTGGTACAGATTGAGCGGCAGTTGCTTATACGATTTGATTTCGCAGGCCGCCAGATAGGTAACAACCTCTTCTGCGGTCGGGGCAAGCACATTCTGCCGCTGATGGCGGTCGATAAACCGGCACATCGTTTCGCCGTAATCAACGTCACGGCCGGTCTGCTGCCAAAGTTCCATCGGCTGCAATGACGGCATAAGGATTTCCTGTGCGCCGCTGCGGTTCATTTCCTCGCGTATGATGGTTATAATTTTGAGCAGGCTGCGCCAGCCGAGCGGCAGATAAATATATGTGCCGCTGGCGAGCTTTCTCATAAAACCAGCCCGAATCAATAATTGATGGCTTGCGGTCTCGGCATCAGCCGGCGCTTCTTTTACAGTTGGTATCAATAATTGACTATATCGCATAAATTGTTTCTCAACAGCATAAATTTATTTAAGCCAGTTTAAGTTTTTTCCTATCAGTAATTCTGTCATTTCTCTATGATGAGTATTTTTCATAAGCACTGTGCGCACTTCAAACCCGTACTGATTTGCCATTTCAATCAGTTCAGGAGAACTATCGTAAGTCAACAATACGTCACCCTGTACCTGAGCAGCCTCTGCAAAGAGGCGGTTATGGTCCAATTCAAAATATTTATAAAGTCTTGTTCCTGCCTTTTTACCGGCGGCGCTGTACGGCGGGTCAATAAACATTGCAACTTCTTCCGCTGAATTAAAGGAGTGGATGACCTTTATCCCATCTCCGTGGATAAATTCTATTCGGTCGCGAATAGCTGCAATAGAACGAATCCTGCGTGCAATTGTTTCGGGATACCATCTGGACCTGATACCTTTGCCATTCTCACCATATTTAATAAAGCTGCTCCCCTGAGCCATTATACCACCGTGAAGTGTCCTGTTTTTCAATATCGTCTGAAATGCAATTTCTTCGATGGATTGTACGTTTTGAGAAAGCTCTTGTCGAAGGTTCTCAATTGTCATCTCGAAAGTTAAGATACGTTCTGCCAGCCATTCGCAGTTGTCACTTAATATGGTTTGCCAGACAGATGAGACCTGTTCATCAAGCTCAACAAGCACAACTTTTTCTGCAAGTTTTTCAAAAGCAACGGTTATTCCAACTATGGCTCCGCCGGCGAAAGGCTCAAGGAAAAAAGACGGCTTCCAGCCGAGATTCTTTAACCATTGGCGAATTCGCGGGACAAGCCATGTTTTGCCCCCAGGATATCGAAACGGGCTGCGTTGTGGCACGGAAGCAACATTAACGATATGTTCCAGCGGCGGCGATATATCAAACAGTGCAGATTGACAATCTTGTTCAGAATGGCGCATCTATTGTCTCCATATCCGGTTGATCGCCTGGCTCAAGCTTCTCATCCACTTTTTCCTGAAGCTGTTCTACAAAATCAAAAACACTACCTGCTTCAGAACGAGTAATTGTTGCCAAACTTTCATCAAACTTTGTAAAAACTGATTTACAAAGAGTCAGCCGATAACGATTTTCAATCTCGTTTTTCATCAAGTCATATACAAACCATGCAATATCTGCCTTTGAAGGTTCCACTTCCCGCAGTTTTGGCAAAGTTTCATAAAATCCACGGTTAAGTGCAACCGCAATTTTTTTATTCCATTCTCTAAAGATGCCTCCTTTGAAAATCAGTTGGGGTGCCAGACGCTTGCGGGAAGATGACAAATAATCGGGATTTGGATAGTTTTGGCGGCCTTTCCAATCAAAATCCCCACCTATAGCAGGATTGCTCATAAAACTTTCAAACGGATTACGGATATTACCTGAAATATAAACTGCCTGAACTTCAAGTGCACCAAAATCTGTAACTTTGCCGGAACTATCATAAGAGACCAGCACAACGTCAATATTTCCTGCTGATTTACCATGTTTATCCTTTAACCTTACCTCTGTAAGTGTCGTCCATTTACAGCCGCTCTGAAAAAAAAACGAAGCTGCATTCTCAGCTATAAGCCAATCCTCACGAAATCTTATCGGGCAGGTAATAACCACGTCGCTATTGTCATATATACTGCATACACCGAGCGGATTATTGGCTTTGTCTTTTGTACAGTTAGGTACTCGGTTCCCAAACGGGCACAATCGATTCTTGCGATAGCGAATAGCTTCATGAGATACATTGTCAACCGGAAATCCGAAAACCTCTGATAATGGTTGTTTTTTACAATCCGAAGATTTCACACAATTCCCTTTATAATTTTCACTTACAGTCGGATTTCAACAGTAATACAGTGCAATATAAACTTGCTGCATAAATTTATAGCCCTAAATTTGAGGCTTTGCAAGAATAATTGACCATCCGGCCTGTACCCAACGAGAAAACTGTTTTTTATGGTGTTTTTTGGCAAAATTGTGTTAAAATGGGGTAAATCATTGGTCTGTCATACCCCTTATGGGTATCCAGTAAAGTATCGACGAAGTGGATTCCCGCTTTCGCGGGAATGACAATGTGTGGTAACTTATTGTAAAATAAGTATTTATGACAATATTTCATTATAAATTGGTTAGTTCGAGTCATTAAAACAAAAAATCATTATAAATAGCTTGTTTGGTGGCACTTAATGTTAGTTGAATATAATATACGGCAACAATAAAAAAGGCACTGTGATGGAGCAGTTGCAACAGATAGAACTAATAAAGGGGGCACAACGCGGCAACAGGCAATGCCTCGAAGAATTAGCCGAGCAGGCAAAGGAACGCCTGCAGGTTTATGTATATCGTCTTACTCAACAACAGGAACTAACAGCAGAAATTGTACAGGAGAGTTTGGTGGAAATGTTCAAGGTAATAGGCAAACTCAGAGAATCAGACAGGTTTTGGCCCTGGTTGTACGGCATAGCAACAAATAAGCTACACCGCTATTACAGGACCGAGCAAAAACAGAGAAAATTCGCTACAGCCGATATGCCGGAAAAAATGACTTTCAAAGAAAGACAGGGCGGCTTTGAAAAACTGGTCGGTGAAGAGTTGAAACAAATCGTAGCAAAGGCAATGAATAAGCTTAAAACCCGGCACAAAGCAGTCCTGGTTATGCGGTGCTACGATGATATGGCTTATTCGGAAATTGCCGAGTCCATAGGCAGCAGCGAATTCGGGACTCGAATGTTGTTTGTGCGGGCAAAAAGAGCCTTGCAGAAAGAACTGTCCCGCAACGGCTTCAGCAGAGGCTCTCTGCTGGCGGCACTGATTGTTTTTGGAAAGATGACTGCCCCAAGCAAAGCCGCTGCAGCACAACTCACTGTAACATCGGCAACTTTGAAAGTCGGTCTTCTGGCCGGAATTGCAGGCGTTGCAACCTCAAATACTGCTGTTGTTTCGCTGGTCGCTGCCGGTGCATTAACCGCAGGGACAGTAACTGTAACATCAAGTCCCTGGCTGCATAATAACCAGGATGATTCGTCGGCTTCTCAATATATCAACAGACTCGCACAGTCAGGCGACAGCCAGCAGGAATATATGTTTTACTTCCCGCAGGGTACGGATGGGGCAATGATGCTGAGTTCCAAATCCGGTGACATCCAGATTTTGCAAAATGACCAGGCAAATTACTGTTATGAAAACAATAGAGTTATAATTAATAATTACCGGATGTACAACAGCGATTTGAGTGTGTTGAAAATCCCGACAGACGACATCCAGATGACCAATTTTATCAGCGATGTTGAAGCAAGCACGGCTGACATACAGCATATATCAGCATCGGGCAAGGGGCTTCTGGTTATTGCCTCTCGCAACGGACCAAGAGACAATGAACAGCCCTGGAGCATCCGTAATTACAACGTTCTGGAGGAAGATTATTTCCAGGCCAACTTCCCTGCTAACACAGGAATTGTCGATAACCGCGACCAGATGCACCAGAGAGGCTGGACATATTTCACAATAACCGGCCGGCTAAATGAGCAACCCGTATCGGGAAGCGGCAGAATACCGTTTGTTTATCAGACAAGCACGGAATACAGTCCCTGGCTGAAGCTACAGGTAGGTAACATCTCAATAGTTGATACGGCCGGACAAGCATACGTAACAAATTCATCAGACGGGTCGCAGTTAAAATACAAAGGAGGCAGCCTCTTTGCGGGTCTGGCCAGACCCTGGATGGGACTGCATACGCTCGATACGATACGTCGTGACGCAGCCGGCCGGCAAATCCGATTCCAGACAAACCGGATGCAGGACGAAGGATTTGTTGAAGTCACGTTGTTCTGTGAAGGTATGAAACTGGTCTATAAAATTGATATGGAAAAAGATGTCGTTGATGAAATAACCTTCGCTACCGATAAAGGTGACATCGGGAGTTTGAAGTTTAATTATCTGCAATCTGCAGAAAAAGCCAATGGACAGTTTGAATCTCCGGCAGGTCAGACCAGCAGGAACGCAGTATCAAGGACTGCACCGGGTCTGTCGTGGCTGACTCAACTGGCCAACGGAACTTTGCGATAAGGATGGGGATGGTGGCTTTGTGCCGTAACAGGCACAAAGCCATTCTCGATACTACCAGGGATTTTGAGGGGTTTCCATTATTTTGTTTGTAGATTAATAAGGTTGATAAATGAAGCTTTCGGCAACAATAAGACTTTGGGCAATTGGATTTCTTTTAACGGCAGTAATTTATAATCCGGCCCCTATCAATGCCGGAACCGTCTGGCCTTATGTTTATGCGGACGATTTCGACGGTACAACTGCTGCTGAAACAGACAGCCTTTACCACACTATCTTTTGGCCTGAGGGTGCATACCCTCCGACAGAAGCATTTTTATATTATTCCGGTTCGGGACAAATCGGTTTCGCAGGATATGGTGATACAAACGCAGTCCTGGCCTATCGCTTTCCAACTGGTACACAAGAGCAACCAGAAAAGATCATTAGTGGAAATCTGCAACTCGATGTCCAATATACTTCCGGCCCCGACCCCAATTTGCTGTACAGCCTGTCTTCCGATGGCGTAATATGGTCTAACCTGCGAAAAATTACAGCCGGCGTGGACCAAAATATACCGCTTGAATCAATTACCGGCTATTGTTATATCAAATTCGAGGGTAAAAATGTCCTGCTTGATAATCTCGAAGTAACCTTGTCACCGAAACCGACTATATTGATACCCAGCGGTACCATTACAACCATCCAGCAGGCAATTGAAAAGGCAAAAAACGGGTACATTATTGAAGTCAAACCCGGCACTTACAGCGGTAATATTGACTTTAAAGGCAAGGCCATAACTCTTCGCAGCCAGGCAGGGCCAAACACTACAATCATTGACTGTAATAACAACAGCAGAGGTTTCATTTTTCAAAATCACGAGGAACCAAACAGCGTCCTGTGCGGCTTTACTATTATAAATGCTTCAGCACAGAGTCTGAAGGGCGGCGGTATATATTGCAACAATTCCAGCCCCAGCATTGTCAACTGCATAATAAAACAATGTACCGCACAAACAGGCGGCGGCATAGCAGCGGAAAACAGCAGCAGGCCGGTAATTGTGGACTGCAATATTGAACAGTGTACCGCAACTGCCGGCAACAACGGCGGCGGCATTTACCTCATCGATTCAAATGCCTTGATTATCAACAGTATAATAAAAGGAAACAGCACTAATAACGGAAACGGTGCAGGGATATATTCTTTGCAAAGCGCTCCATATATAGTCAACTGCAATATCAGCAGAAACACCGCCTCCGGTAATTCCGTCGGCGGCGGCATATACTGCGGCTATTTTTCAGGTACAGCCAGCATAACCAACTGTATTATCTCAGGCAATACCGCATACTACGGCAGCGGAATCGAAGCAGACAACATTCTTAATATGCTCGTTACCAACTGTACCATCGCCGACAACAAATTGTCTCAGCAGACACAGATTTCGTATGCCGGCGGCCTCGATTCGACCGGCAGTAACATCTTTGTCGAAAACTCTATTATCTGGTACAATGACAACCTGGAGATATGCACTTCTTCCTTACTATATATTACCAATTCAGACATCGAGGGGAGTGAACCTAACCAGGTGCTGGGCAATATCAATGAAAATCCTCTGTTTGTATCGAGAGACCCCAACAATTATGACTATCATCTAAAGTCGCTCCGAGGCAGCTACAATTCTTATGACCCCAACCACCGATGGGTCACCTATAACGAACACAGCCCCTGCATCGACGCCGGCGATGACTCGGACCCGGTCGGAGCAGAACCCTGCTCAATTAACAACCATATCAATATGGGCGCCTATGGCGGCACTGTCCAGGCAAGTAAAAGCGCCAGAGGTTTTATTTTCCACGTGGATGACACTTCAGGCGATGATTTCAACTGCGGCCTCGGCAGGACCAAAGCATTCAAAACAATCCAGCGAGCGGTCAACGAAGCATTAAACGGTGACTTTGTAATGGTCTGGCCGGGCACTTATCAGGAACAAATAACATTCATGGGCAAGGCAATAACAATGCAGAGCGCAGATGACGCAGCCGTAGTTAAAGCTCCAGGCGGTTATGGATTTTCGTTCAATGCAGCAGAAAGCTCAGACAGCATCCTGCGCAACATGATAATTTCCGACTGTATCAGAGGGGTCGATTGTGAAATGGGGGCTTCGCCAACACTAACAAATTTGACTATCGTCAATAACGTTTGTGGAATCTACTCCGAATCAAACTATGGATTCTATCCGTATATAACCAATTGTATTCTGTGTTACAACACTCTTGATTTGTTTGGAGATAACCCTTTTCATCCGGATATTCACTTCAGCTGTATACAGCAAGATTTAGGAACTGAATATTTCACACAGAAGAAGGGTAACATAATGGTTAATCCATCGTTCGCCAATCCGGATAGCGGTGATTATCATCTGAAGTCACAAACCGGCAGATGGAACTCGAACACTAAAACCTGGGAACAAGATGATACCGGCATATACAGCCCCTGTATTGACGCCGGCGACCCCCTTTACCCGGTCGGTGCAGAACCATCTCCCAATAAGAATCGTATCAATATGGGTGCCCACGGCGGGACAGCCTACGCCAGCAAAAGCAAATCCTGATTTCACAGTTTGTCAAGAACATTTTGACAAACACATCATCTGCCTATATTGTATCATCTTTGAAAATAGGTCTCTTGAAACAGATTATAGGAATACTCTATGAGCGGCGTATATAC
>CAZYWY010000057.1:0-3988 GCA_964651605.1 uncultured Pirellulales bacterium
CTTATCAAAAAATTCTTTTTGCCAGCTTGTGCGTCGAGCATCTGCATGGAAGTTTCCTGGCGGCCCCTTAAGTACAACTACTTTGGCATTTTCAGGGACTTGTTTAAGTGCAAATCTTGCGTTAACGGCTGCCTGTTCATAAGGGTCTGCATCAACAGAGGAAGCGCCTACAATGTCCTTGATACGTGCATTGGTTGTAATAGTCACAATGCCGGCCTCGACGGCTTTTTCCGCATAGGGTCTTTGAGCTTCGCCATTATTCGGTTGAATAATAATCGCATCATATTTGTTCACGATGGCGTTTTCAATCAGGCTATTCTCGGTATCATCTGAGGCTTGTCCGTCAAATACATGTAATTCAATGTCTTTGTATTTGTCTGCTTCATCTTTTACCGCATTGGCCAGCCAGGCCGCAAAAGAATCTGCCTGTGCCCTGGCAATGAATGCAACTCTGTAAGCCTTGGACTTGCGGCAACCGATAGAGATTGTAGCTATGAGCGCCAGTACTGTAATAAGGCATAATTTTTTTGTCATTTAATATACCTCCTTAAAAGAATTTACTTAAATAGATTGTTTCAATCTTGAATCTTTAGCTTAAATATTTGCAGGGAGCTTTCATTTTATTCTCCTGGTTTTGGCATTTATATCATAAATGACAGCCAGAGCGATAATGGCACCACGGATAATTTGCTGAAGATATGAATCTACTCCTGTTAAGACCATAATATTATCTAAAAAACCGACGATAAAAGCACCGGCTATCGTGCCGGAGGCAGTTCCAATACCTCCTGAAAAGCTTGTTCCGCCGATTATAGCCGCTGTAAGTGCCTTAAATTCATAACCAATAGCACCGTTCGGCAATCCTGCATTCACGCGTGACATGAAAAGCACCCCGGCGATACCCACGAATATTCCATTGATTACAAAAGCCTGCATCTTGATTTTATTGACATTGATGCCTGAAGCATTGGCGGCTTCTTCATTACCACCGATTGCATAGATGGACCGGCCAAATACTGTATGTTTAAGTAAATACCACGTTATTATAAATATTCCCAACAAAAAAATAACCGGCGTAGGAATTCCAGTAAAAGAAATAAATTGTGTGTGAAATTTCAATATTCTTCCCTGGCCTAAAATAGTGTAATTACCAATTTGGTAAATATTCTGACCACTTGTGTACATTAGAGCAGCTCCTCTTGCCATAGCCATCATAGCAAGTGTTGCAATGAAGGAGGGTGTTTTGAATTTAGTCACCATTAATCCATTTAGAATATTGCAGCAAACACTGACTATGATGGCAACAGCAACGGCTACAATCAGTGAGCCTGTCTTTGTATAGACAGACACCGAGATTACTCCGGACAACGCAAGGACAGAGGCCGAGGACAAATCCAACATGCCTGATATAATGAGAATGGTCTCTCCAAAAGCCAAAATAGTTCCTACGGAAATTTGTGTGGAAATATTCTTTAAATTTTCTGCGGATATAAAGTTTTTATTTAGAATCCAGCAGATGATAAAAAGAATCAACAGCACCAAAAAAATGCTGTACTTACCCATGAGATTAGATAATTCATTATTTATTCTCTTCATATCATATACTCACTTCATTTTGTCTTTTCGCGCCAGTAGCATAAGTCATAATATTTTCTTGTGTAAATTCCTCTCTTTTCAATATACCGGCGATTTTACCTTTAGCCATTATATAGATTCTATCACACATCATAATTAGTTCCGGCAATTCAGATGAAACCATAACCAAAGCTTTTTTCTGCCTGGCAAGTGACCTCATTAATTTATAGATTTCTTGTTTTGCCCCGACATCAATCCCTCTTGTTGGCTCATCCAGCAATAAAATATCCGGATTTGTGAGCATCCATCTGGCCAATAAAACCTTTTGTTGATTACCCCCGCTTAATACTACTGCGGCTGCTTCAATTGTCGGAGATTTGACATTCATTCGCTGGCAGAAATCCAGAACCGTCCGGTTCTCTTCCTCTGCGTGAAGCCTGCCGCCAAAAATAAACTTCTTCAAACTGGAAAGCGAGACATTTTCTCTAACACTTCGGACCGGAATGATGCCATATCTTCTTCTATCTTCCGAAAGCATGACCATTTTTTGAGCAATACTGTCTGCGATATTTTTTATATTAACCTTCTGCTTCTTAATGCGGATTTCCCCGCTGTCAGGGCAGTCCAATCCGAACAAAGCACGCATAACATCGGTTCTGCCTGCGCCCATCAAACCTGCAAAACCAACAATTTCCCCTGCATTAACGTAAAAATTTATATTATGAAATTTTCCTGCTTTTGAGAAGCCTTCAACCCGAAGTGCTTCGTCGCCCAGTTCATTTTGCTCCTCGGGAAAGACACTCTCTAATTTCCTGCCGACCATTTGAGTAATTAATGTTTCCGAATCATATTTATCTTTTGGTCGTGAATCAATCACACAACCATCTCTCAATACAGTTATTTCATCTGCAATTCTGAATATTTCATCCATTTTGTGGGATATATATATGATAGATTTATCACGTTTTTTAAGTTCGTTTATTTTCCTGAATAGAACCTCAGCTTCATTTATGGTTATAGCTGATGTTGGTTCGTCCATGATAATAATATCTGAATTGTAGGAAACAGCTTTTACGATTTCCAGCATTTGAATATCTGAAACCGTCAAATCTTTTAGTTTTGTCTTCAGCGAATAAGACAAATTCTCATTATTCAGAAGGTCTGAGGCACGCCCTCTGATTTCTTTCCAATTCACTCTGCCCAGTCTGCCCCTTGGCCAATTCCCGACAAAGAAACTTTCTTCAACGGTCATTTCGGGAATATAGTTGAGGTCTTGAAAAATCATAGATATGCCATAGTGTCTGGCTTCAATAGGATTCCTGAGACAAGCGACTTTCTCATCAATAAGAATCTGCCCTGAATCCTGCTGATGAATACCAATAATCACCTTCATTAAAGTGGATTTGCCGGCGCCATTTTCACCGCAAATTGCGTGAACCGTTCCTTTCTTCACGGCCAAATTGACTTTATCTAATGCCTTAACACCCGGGAAGGATTTTTCAATATTTGAAACTCTCAATTTAATAGCAGGATTCATTGCGCATTGATTCTTATTTTATAAAATCCAATTTATCCCCTTTACGCCAATTTGGGAGACACCAATAAACCACATTCATTGTCCGTCGATTTTAACACAAGATGCCGACAAAAGATAAAAAAAATACCAATAATCCAGGAAGGATAGTATAGTTGTGGTCAGTAAGAATCGAGAAAAGTTTTTTCAATTGGTCGAGTCAAAATAGAGTGGCTTTCTTCCCGTTGCTTTGGGCGATTTGATTGTAGCCTTGTGGAAGGACGCTTCCTGCCCGAAGCAAATGACCATCACCCCCGTCGATGTGTCTCTTTGCTGCCCGGGCTAAACGAATCGCATGTACCTATACGATAGTTCCAAAAAAAATTATGTCGGATGACGCGCCGTTTCCGGCACGCTCATCCGACACATGCTATCTGTCCCTGGCTTGAAACGAGACACACCTTACGGCTGCGGCGCTACGTATTTTACCCTGGGCTACGTCTATAATCGCCTGATACGCCGGTTTGGGCTGCAACTGGCCGTCAAACACCAGCGGCCTTTGGCCTGAACGCCATGACCGGCTATCACTGAGACCCCAGAATGTCACACGCGAGATCGATTTTGCATGCCGGTTGAAGATATCAAATAACCTTGCATAAACCTGCGCCTGCCGCTCGAATGCATCGGTGGACGCGGTCTCACCGCCACCTCGAGTAGGCATAGCACCGCTGTTGGCTCCGGAAATTGTTACATCCATCTCGCTGATGCTGACCTTCAGCCCCAGCTCAGCATAATTAGTGATTGCTTTTTCGACGTTGGCATAGTTGGGATTCATGCTCCAGTGCCCCTGGATGCCCACGCCGTTGATAGGTGCGCCTTCTTTAATGAGGCGCTTCAGCA
>CAZYWY010000057.1:4088-8576 GCA_964651605.1 uncultured Pirellulales bacterium
TCCCGTCATAGGCGTCCTTAAGCCCCTTGGAGGTTGCCGTAGCTTTGTTGGGATCTGCCGGCTTCGTTGTGGGCGGGGCATTCGCATCGCCAGCCGCCAGTGACAATGCACTACCGACGTAATACGCTGGAAGGGAACCGGCTATAAGTTTAATTGCATCGCGTCTTGAGATTTTCATGTGGTTTTTTCTCCTTTCTATTAGTTAGCAGATTTAATTCTATACAAGACCGCCCCATGTGAATTGACGGTCGCTGAAATTTTTTCCGTTACAATACCCAGGTCTTTATGTGCCCAAAGGTCGCGGACTGCATATTTGCCCGACAGGCCGATATCCACAAGTGATACGGAAATCTCCACCGGCTGGGTTTCCGATGGATTGGCGGCAGGGGTAGTCGCGGCCGTATCCGGCAAGCCACGTCCACGGCCTCGCCCGCGTGGCGCCGGCGCAGGTGCTGCGTTAAACATAGCGAGGTACTTGTCCTTCGAGTCCGGCACGTCGGCGACCCAGACGATATGATTATCCTGATTGGATACTTGTTTGTTATTCGTCGAGTGTTGATTGACGGCAATGACTTCGTCATTGGTCAGCAACGAGAGCGTGAACTCGTCGTTCTTCGGCAGATTAGCGCCCAATATCAACGGCGAACGGGCGATAGACCAGAGTGTCATCAACGTGATTTGTTCATCCTGGGTAAAATTAGTCCACGTATTGCTTGGCCGCCAGGTACGGATGTTTCCCAAAGGAAGCATATCGGCATCGGGAAAATGACCAGGCCCGCGATACGGCGTCCAATTTTTAAGCCGGTCGAACTGGGCGTACAGTGCGGGCCAATTATCCCAGAAGTCGCCGCTGATTCGCCACATATTGGCGTACTGTTGCACATGCTCGCCCTGGTTCACAGGCGTAGCGCCAGGTGAGGTGGAGAAGATGATCGGTCGGCCGGTCTTGTCAATCGCCTTGCGGATTGCCTCTATCTCCGAACTATGGTAAGGCGAAGAAAGGTCGTCAACCTTCACAAAATCGATTTCCCACGAGGCTAAAAGGGCATAAACCGAATCGTAATATTCCTGTGCGCCTGGTTTGCTCATATCTACACCGTACATATCAGTATTCCAGCCGCAGACAGACCTTTTATCAGCGATGTCCGCTGCGTGGACCTTTGTGCCGAGAATAGGAACGTTCTGGTCCACTGCCTGCCGCGGAACGCCTCGCATCAGGTGCACACCAAACTTGAGCCCCTTGGCGTGGATGGCATCAGCCAATGGTTTAAAAGACCGGGTTTCCTTTGTCGAAGGAAACCGGTTCGGCGCAGGCAACAGGCGCCCGTTGGCATCCATCTCCAGCACCGCGCCCCGCCGATACGCATCGCCACGCGCCAGAGGCTCATACCATTGGATGTCCACGGTCACAATTGTCCATCCGTGCGATTTGAGGTTTTTCTCCATATACTCGGCGTTTTGCAGGGTCTGTTCTTCCGTCACCGCTGCGCCGAAACAATCCCAGGAGTTCCAGCCCATCGGCGGTGAGGCAGCCCACTGATAGAACTTGGGTTCCGCAGGCGTGCCCGTCGTTAGCGGAACTTGAGCGATTGCGACGGCTGATGAGAGTCCCAACAGAAGGATAGCAGCGATACCGGCTGCCAACAAGACATACCGGCTGGAAAAAGATGATTTCATACTAAAATTCCTTTCAATAAAAGTGCGGCTCTTCAGTCCACTTTCAGTTTTTACTGGCTTTCCGTCATATATTAGGCCTTTGGCGTAACTTTGAACACACTTGCATAGGCATTGGGGGCTTTTTCCGGCAGATTCACGACCAGACCTGATGTGTCGCGCGTGAAGGTCAGCGTCCCGGCGCCGAGCAGTTCAACTTTGGCAACTTCCCTTGGGAAGTTCTCGCTGCCCTGAGCCATTGATTTGATTGTCGCCTTGCCGCCTTCGGGCCAACCCATCAGGAAAGCATAAACGATGTCACCCTTCTTGGTGAAGCGGAAATCTTCCGCGCCATAAGAGCGTACATCGCTGCCCATCCCGCGTCGACCCCCTGCGACGGTGGACGGCCCTTCGCCGTAGACGACCCACGGCCGCGTGCCATAGATGCCTTCGCCGTTGGCCGGAATCCATGTGGCCAGTCCATCAAGCACTTTCATTTCATCGTCATCGGGAACCCCGTTTCCGGGGAGAGGAATATTAAGCATCAGATTGCCATTTTTGCTAACGATGTCGATGAGCATTTGAACAACTTGAATGGGCGTTTTGTAACGGTGGTTCTCGAACGTACTGCGACGGTAGTGCCAGTCGCCTATGCATGTATCAGTCTGCCAGGGGATGGGATCGGCACCGCCGGATACGGCGCGTTCGAGGTCCAGTACGATTGCCTTGCGTTGGTCGGCGTTGAGCCCTTTGCCGGTCATGACCGCTTCGAGCTTGCCATGGCGTTCAATGCTCTTGTTGTACAGATACGCCGCGATGCGACCGCCGACGTCTGTGGAAGGATACAGTGGCATTACCGAGTCGTCGAAGTAGAGGATGTCGGGATCGTACTTGTTGATCAGGTCAATGATGCGGTTGAAAAACTTTTCGGTGTAGGCCTTGTCCCCTACGCCACCGCCCCGTCCGCCACCGCCCCGGCCGCCACGGGCGTGATACTGTGCATACAGGTCTTGCGGATCGAGGCCGTCCCACCAAAGGCCTTTGCCCTGGTCTTTGGTCATGATGCCATCATAGGTCACACCTGCCATTGGACCGCTGGGGTCAGAACCTTGCGCGACCCCGTACCAACTCCATGAGCGACCAGCGTGGCTGGAAACCGCGAAGCGCAGCCCTGCATCCCGGGCGGCTTTCGCCCAGCCTCCAACTATATCCTTTTTCGGCCCGACCTTCACGCTGTTCCAAGGCTGGTAGGTAGAATCCCACATATCAAAGTTGCAGTGATGGTTGGCCATCTGGGCGAAGAACTTGGCGCCGGCCTTCTTGTATAGTGCGATCAGTGCCACGGGATCCCATTTTTCGGCCTTCCAGATGTTGCAGACATCCTTAAACCCGAATTTGGACGGGTGGCCGTACGTCTTGCAGTGGAACTGGTAAGCACTGTTGGGATCAGTGCTAAACTGATACATTCTCTGCGCATACCAGTCACCCTGTTCAGGCTGGCATTGCGGGCCCCAGTGGGCCCATATACCGAATTTCGCGTCGCGATACCACTCAGGTACCTGGTAGTTAGAGAGCGATTCCCACGTCGGCTGGAACTGTCCGGCAGCGGTGCCAAAACCCGCCGGAGCGGAAATCGGTGCCGGTGCAGGAGGAATTAAGGAGGCGGATGCTGCATCAACTGTCTGACCAAAAGTGCGGGACAAATAACCAGCCGATACAGTACCGGCCACCATTTGCATCATTTTTCGTCGTGTCATCTTCATAAATTGCTCCTTCTTATTGAAGGTATATTAAGCTTACGCATATATCGTTTTCTTATTCAATCCACTTGTCAGGCATCAGATTATTTATATTGAAGCAGTCATTCAAATACCTGTCTCCTCAATATACCCATCCTCAGAATTCTCCTGTTGTTTCTGAGCCATTTTATATATTCGCTCAAGCAGTCTCCATTTCTGTCCGGCTGATGCCTCGTTATTCGTCTGCTGATACTTCGAAACTGTGGCTTCCCATTCAGCCTGAAGCGGCAGAGTTGCCAGTTTTGTCATCGCCTGCTTATGATTGAAGTCTGCTTTAGTGTCCATTATCATAAAGAGGATTGTACCTTCGATATATATTTCCATATCCAGGATACCCACCTCTTTCATACCTGCTGTAATCTCAGGCCACGCTGCTCTATGACTATGAAGTTTCTTGTACTCTTCGATTAAATTCGGGTCATCTTTAAGTTTCAAGCACTTGCAGTACCTTTTAAATACATTTTTCATGCAAATCTTTCAGGCATTATTTTATTCAAAAACCACGCATCACTTTGCTTTCCCGCCTTGGAAGTCCGGCCTTGGGCAAGCGCTTGAGTACAACATATTTAATGCCATTATCCTGACAATATTTCTGCTTTTCGGGTCTGTCACCGTCTTCATTCACGGCATAAATGTCAGGTTTTAATCTCTTTAGCTCAGGCTCTGCATCAAGCCAGCCCTGACCTGTGGATATTAAGGCCTGCTTTACGTAACGGATGGATCCGATGATGTAACGGCGTTCTACCTGCGAAAACATCGGATGGTTTGGGCCTTTCAATGCCCTGACATTAGCATCATTGCCAACTACAACATACAAATCACCCATTTCTGAGGCTTCCTCAAAGAATCGAACGTGTCCCGAATGAAACCAGTCGAAGCAGCCGGTTACCACAACCTTTTTATTGGAATTTCCATTCAGTTTTATTTCACAAGCGTTCGGAAATCCCATTATATCAGATTGTTTAAGAATTCGAAATTCTATTTTTTCCTTTTCACAGAAAGTTTTTACAGCAGAAGTATCATCACCCTGCCTAAC
>CAZYWY010000058.1:0-1269 GCA_964651605.1 uncultured Pirellulales bacterium
TCTGCGTTCGAGCAACCGAGTGAAGATGGAAAAACTGCTCAAGCTCAGCGGCGGCAAACATTAGTATAAACAGCAAGCGGGGTTATTTTATTAAAAACTGCCTGCGAGTTCTGCTGCTTTTTTCTGAGCTTCTGCAAGTTTAGCCTGCGCAATATCCAGTCCTGCCTGTAAGGTCGGTTCAACTATGATGGTGCGGATATCTTTGAAACCCATAAAACCTAATATCAGTTCGATGTATTTTTTTTGCAGGTCGAAGGCCTCTGCGCCGCTTGACGGGTCGTATTGGCCGCCGCGGGCATAGACAACCAGAATCGGTTTTCCGGTAACAAGACCCTCATAGCCTTTTCCGGGGCTGTAGCTGAATGTATAACCCGGCTGAGCCAGCAGGTCGATGTATTGTTTGAGCCTGTATGGAATACCGAAATTCCACATCGGGACAGCCAGCACATATTTATCCGCCGATTTGAAATGAGCAATCACCTGCTCAACTTCCTTCCAGGCCTGCTGTTGTTCTTTGGAGTGAGGTTTTCCGTGCATAATCATATATTTTGCCTGCACTGCAAATCCGTCGAATTTCGGAAGCGGTGCATCGAAAACGTTCAACGTTACGATTTCGTCGTCCGGGTATTTTTGTTTGTAGGCCTGGATAAAGGCATCTGCGGTTTGTATGCTGTAGGATAGTTTTCCCTGAGGTGAAGCCTGAATATATAAGAGCCTGCTCATTGTTTTTCCTTTCATTTTTTTACGCCTGTTGACGTTCGTTTTTGGGTCGGTGTTTCCATCTGCGGTGCAGCCACCAGTACTGGCTCGGCTCATCGCGAATAAACTGCTCAATCGCACTGGAATACTGGGCAGTAATCCACTCAAGAGGTTGAGCCTTGTCTGCCCATTCCTTCGGCATTATAATCCGGTTAACGCCTATCTCAAAAAAGAATTTATTATCGAGCCTCCTGCTGTAACCGACAACAATCGGCAGGTTGTAAGCCATTGCCAGCAGTCCTATGCTTTTATAGGTGCTGGCCTTTCTGCCGAAGAAATCGACAAATATTCCTTTTTTCCCCGCATCCTGGTCGGCGATAAAACCGAGAGTTGCTCCGCTTAAGACGAGCTTTTCCATAGAATCGGTTGCGCCTTTTTTGTCGATTATAGATAGTCCTGTGCGCTTGCGGACATCGTATATATATCTGCTGATGTATATGTTATCCAGAGGCCGTGCGACGCTGTAGATATTGAAAGCGAAAAGCCCCAGAAGATAACCGGTGATTTCAA
>CAZYWY010000058.1:1279-8547 GCA_964651605.1 uncultured Pirellulales bacterium
CATAATCAGGCCATTTCCTTCCTGCATAAGCCATTTGGCTCTTTCTGTATTTTTTAATGTGCAGAAATTCCGCCAGTTTTGTTTTGTAATTAGTCTCGGTGCGAACAGAGTATCCATTGCGAACATTGCCAGATGTTCAAAGCTCCGCCTGCCTGTCTGTCTGAGCCATTCTTCGGATGCCTGCGGGAAGCCGGCTCGCAGATTTTCCATCGCCCGCTCCCTGCCGCGATGATAATATTTCCACAACAGTCTGCCTAGCCGGCAGGCGGTATTCAGATTCGTCTGAATATCGAACAGCGACAGAAAGACCACAAGAATTCGCAGCACAAGATAAATCAGCCAGTCTGTGACGGGGTTGTGTTTCTTCTTTTTTTTCTTTCCGGTGTTTTCACTGGCCATAGATGATGATTGTAGATGCCAAAAAAGACAAAGTCAAGTTTATAGCTTAATCAGTGTGGGATGGGAATGGAGCGGGATATTAGATTTCCTTTGGATACTTTTCATTTATTGCACCACAAATTAAACACTTATCTTTGTGAACACAGAGCAAATTTCCACATTGTGGACATTTCCATTTTATTTTTTCCTCTTTTATGAAAGCATCCAATCCTATTTGCGTAACTGTGTTTAGATTTTCAATAACACTTTCTCCATATTTTGTTTTATAGCGTTTATCTAAATTTTTTATTCTTCTGCATGGAAATTTTAAACAAGTATTACACAAAGACTGTATGTTCCCATTTTTCTCAGGACAGGTTTTAATACTACAAATTGTACAGTGATATGGTTTGTTGCCAATGTTATTACATCCGACACATTTATTTTTTTCTCGTTGGAAACCTAAACAAATATCACAATTAACTCCACAAGGAGCAATGCTTGCACTATTCATTGTATTCCCCCTCAAAAAAGTCAAATTATTGTTTCTGCTAACCTGTTATAGTATTCTCGAAATTAGCATTTGACAACAAAAATGTACATAGCGAAAAGAGTTGTTTGCACATTACAACCTGGCTCCTTTATGGCACAAATAGTAGGTGGCTTTGAACAAAAAAATGGTTCTCATGGGCCTGTTGTGAATAAGCCGTATCTACAATTATATGTTACCGGGCAGGTGTCTGTTTAATTGACGCTGGAGGTCTTTAAGGCGGTTTGACTCATCGAAGCCGAGCATAATAATCGGAAAAGCGGTTTTGTTGTGGAGCAAAGGCTCGTCCAGATTTATCCATCGTCTGCAAAATTCACCGTCCGGTGTACCCGGAATCGGCGAAAAATCGGCCAGCATCCCGCGAATACCCAGACTGTGGACAAATTGCATAGATTCTTCAAGCTGTTGAATATTGATATGAGGATGGCCTAAAATCTGGTAGGCAGTAATATTAGCTGCTTCGGCTCCTGCGGAAAACAGTTGCTCGACCGCATCAGCAAGCTCCTGCGAAAATACCTTTGAGCTGGTTTGCTTTTGCCACTGTGACGAAGCGCTCTCGAAGCCGAGATAAAAAGTCCTGAATCCCGCCCGAACCATCAGCTCAGCTATTTCTTTGGTTACAAAGCGGGCATTAAGGGCATTGGGACTATGCAGGTTAATTTTTGAGCCGGATTGTATTACTCTGTCCAAAAAAGGAATCAGGACGTTCTGAGGCTCGAACAACAATGCGTCATCATAAAATGCGATGTTCCCTACACCAAGCCGGGATAGAAGCTCATATTCCGCCACAGCACGTTCGAGAGGACGCGGCCTGAATCGGCCATAGACCTGTGGAACCGAGCAGTAAGTGCAGCTAAAAGGACAGCCGTCGCTGAGCTTCAGTACGCCGACTTTTAATTTATCATAAATTTCCCATAGTGCCGGCTGCGATAAATCGGGAGTGATTCCAAGATACTGCCAGAGCGGTTCGAGTTCTGCACCTTTTATTATTAAATCCGCTCCGAGACTTTGGGCGTGACTGCCACACAAAGTGACATAATTGCCGCCCAGAACGATTTTGGCCTGCGGGTGGAATTTTCGGCTCTCTTCTATTACTTCCCGGATGCCGAGATACCAGTATGTCATCGTTGTCTGAATCAGGATAAAATCAAAAGGTTTTTCTGCAGACAAAAATTCCTTAAATAAATTTTGCGGAAGACCGAATCTGCGAAAATGACGTGGAATTGTGGACAAACATAGTGGAGAAGGAACTTGTTCAAAATAAAATTGCCCTCTGCCCCATTTGTCGGATTCGAGTGATTTTTTCCCGTTCACAAAGGGAGTCAGCCGGTCGAGGTAATCAAAAAGCACAAAATCGGCCTTGTCCCGCAGTCTGCCTGCAACGCTAAGCAGGCCGTAGGGCTTGAGCCAGAAATCGTAAGCGGCAAAATCATAAATCGGCGGATTGACCAGCAGTATTCTCGGTTTCATAATCCTATCATTAAATCTTCTATACTTTAAACATACTCAGAAAGGTTGCTCCTTTTCGAGACGATTATAGGATTATCAAAGGCCGGCAGATATGCAATAAAAAAAGGCCTGAACGTTCTTGATTAGTACACAAAATAATGCTACTTTAATAGGATACTTATTTTCGGAGCATAAATGGAACTGTCCTGGTTAATGAAATTGAGGATTGCAGCGGCAGCGGCTATAGGCGTGGTTTTGGTCGGCATTGTTGCCTGGCCATGGGATAATCCGCCTGACCCTTATGGCACTGTGTTTGTTACGGCGATTGGTCTTAACGGAGCTGTTACATTAATGATTATGGCATTTCTGGCCGGACTGTTTGCGTATTTTGCAGCCTGGCCTTACGGCAAAGAAATCGGAGTTTTGGCTGTACCGTTCGGTTTATCGGTCTGGGCGGTCAAAGCTGGTAGTGTTAGTTATCTAATGCAGATGAATCATGCTGTTGGGCAGCGTCAGCAGCTACTGTCGATGTTTCAGTACGAGTCTTTATTCTGGCTGGCCGTTGTAATTGCAGGTTTTACCGGTGTTGTCCTGGGTGAAAAAATCCGTCCGGCACATAAGCCCAAGGCAGAAGCCAACTCGAAATATGGCAGATACTTAAATCCAATTATGGCTGTTGTTGTCTCGTTTATCGTTGTGCATTTTAGTATTAAGATTCTGGCGAAAGATGTAACATTGTCCGATAAAATGGCCGGTTTTGTTGTGGCTCAGCCTGTTATTGGTCAGATTATTTTCGCTGTATTAGTTTCTTTTGGACTGGCAGCGTTTATTGTGAAAAAACTTTTCAATGTTAATTATTACTGGCCGATAGCTTCCAGTGTTTTAATAACTTCTTTTTCTGCAATGACTTACGCTAAAGAGCAACTTTTACAGCATGTAATTGTGCTTTGGCCGGGGTCATTTTTCCCTGATGTTATTGTTTCAATTTTGCCTATTCAAATTGTAGTTTTTGGGGCGTTAGGTTCGGTTGCAGGTTATTGGCTGGCAGTTCGCTATCAATTTCCCAGGAAATCTGAGCGAAGGTAGTCTTATTTAAGTTCATTTTCTATTTTAATTCATTTTCGACTTCATATCCGTATTTGTATAAGTATATGTAAAACAGGCACTTAGAACAATATGGTCTTATAACAGGATTTTACATTTCAAACAAAATTTAAAATCGTTGTTTTTGACCTCTAAATTAGCCGAAATATACTTTGTTGTATTACATTGCTATGATGAATGATTTTTACAACAGCTATTTTGGGAAAGGTTTTATAGAAAAGGATGAACTAAGGGCTGGATATTACCGTATAAAGTAAAACCAGCCGACAAAAGGAGTTAGCAATGTTGGTTCTAAGCAGGCAAAGAGATGAATCGATTATGATTGGCGACGATGTAGAGATTATCATCGTTGATGTGCGCGGAGACAAAGTGCGGCTTGGCATCACTGCCCCCAAAAATATACCGGTTCATCGCAGGGAAATATATGATGCCATTCAGCGAGAGAAAACCAATCCCCAAATTACCCCTGATGAAAAAGCACAGGATAAACCAAAATCATAGCCTCCGGGCAAATCTGCAAAATAATTAAGTAGAGTCAATTACCCGTTTTTTTACGAACCTTTATTCCTTTCTGTTTCACTAAAGAGTATTATTTCACACTTTTGTCATTGTTTATTCGATAGTCCAGAGTGTCAATGAAGTCTGGTCTCTGATGTATATGCGATTACCTGAGACTACCGGATAGGCATAGACCGGATTGCTGGTAACCTGATAGGTGGCCAGCTCCTTGTATTCCTTCTCGTTGGGTTCTAATATAACCATCTTGCCGGTGGAATTCAGGCCTATTAAGACCGAACCGGCATCGACGATTGACCCGTAGCCGCCGCCTCCGCCACCACGACCTCTACCGCCCATTCCGCCGCGTCCACCGCCACCCATACCGCCACCACGTCCACCACCGCCGCCCATAGCAGCGGGAGTTATCACGAAGTTACCGGTTGAGCCGTTATCTATGCTGGCTCGGCCTGCCGGTGCTGGTGCGCCAGTAGAAGCTGCCTGTGTCCATGCGGTTTTGCCGGATTTTGCATCGACACAGAAGTAAGAGTCTGACTGAGAGTAGCCGTATAGAAAACCGTTCTTGAGGATGGGTGTATTGAATTGTGTGGAGTTATCAGGATTGTTCCAAAGTTGTTCGACAGTAAATTTATCTTCATCTTTTTTAATGGTTGCAGCCGTTATGCCTCGAGCGCTGCCGCCGTAATAAATAGTTGTACCGACAACGATAGGCGTAAAAGTATTGTAGCCCATTCCTGTGACAGCGAAAGGTATTTGCCATAAAAGTGTTCCATCTGCGATTTTAAGCCCCACAATGTTGGTTTCCGTCATAACAACCACCATTTTTGTATCAGCGACGGTCATAAGAGAAGGTGAGGAATAAGACGGGCCCGGGCCCGGCCATTTCCACTTCGGCTCACCTGTAGCAAGGGTATATGCAATGACGGCTGCACTGTTCTGTCCGCCCACGTGGGCGATACATAGGCCGTCTGTGACCAGTGGTGACATTGAAGTAAAGAACCGGGGCCAAGCGTTCGGGAAGTCATCTTTTCGCCAAAGCAGCTTATGGGTGGCAGTATCCCAACATGATACAACGCCGCCGACACCAAGTGTAACAATTTTTCCATCGGCAACGATAGGCGAGCTTCTTGGGCCGGAATGAGCCTGTGCCGGAGCGGTTACGGCCACAGCAGCATAGCCATCACGCCAGATTTCTTTATTTGTTGCGGCATCCAGGCAAATGAGCGTTTCGTTGGCATCTACTCGTGTGAAAACGTATAATTTATCGCCGACAAGAGCCGGCGTAGAGTCGGTACCAACCCCTAATGAAACAGTCCATTTCTTGTTAAGTTCCTTTGGCCAGGTTTTAGGTGCCGTTAGTGTTGCTTTGGCATCCCGATTTATCCCGCGCCATTGGGGCCAATCCTGTGCTAAAACACAGCTTGCGCTAACCAATACCGAACAACATACCAATACCGATGTTTTTCTTCTCATTGTTAATACCTCCAACTTCAATGTGAACTTGTAGTTTAGAACATCCTCGTATATTATCCGGCATACGCTGGTTGATTGCAACTTGTTCAAAGGAATAATGACAAAAAATCAGATGAACTTTTGATGCTATTTTTTTATATAATTTTCGCTTTGTTCTATTGACCAAACGTCTTAAATAATATAAACTTACGCTTTTATATTTTGTGAACAGTCCAAAATGGAATTATTGAGACCATTTTGGTTGTGGTATTTTCTGAGGATTAAATAAATGCCTAAACAGAAGACGCACAAAGGGTTAAAGAAAAGAGTAAAGGTTACTGCCAAAGGTAAAATCAAATACAGACCTGCAGGCGCAGGACACCTTATGAGCAGCAAAAACGCCAAAAGGCGAAGGCGGTTACATAGCCCGTCAACCTTTTTTAAAACTTACGCCAAAACTGCGAGAATTAAACTCGGTGAATAAAGAGGACTAATATGCCCAGAGTAAGAAAAGGTGCAGCAAGACATCAGGCGAAAAAACGTATCTTAAAGGCTGTCAAAGGCTACCGTGGAGCAGCGGGAGGATTGTATCGTCTTGCAAAGGAATCAGTTGTTCGTTCAGCGGTCAATGCCCGTGTCGGTCGAAAACTCAGAAAGCGTGATTTTCGTGGTTTGTGGATTACCCGGCTCAGTGCCGCCTGCCGGCAGAGGGGAATATCATACAGCCGATTTATAAACAACTGCAAAAAGGCAGACATAGCGCTTAATAGAAAGATGTTGAGCGAAATCGCAATAGACGACCCGCAGGGGTTCGATTATATAGTTGATGCCGCTGCAAAAGCTGCGAAATAATCGCACTCGTTGAATGTCAATCTTAATACGAGTGACAAGAAACGGGCGACCAGATACGAAAAATGCTTAATCAATTTGAAAAAATCGGCGAAGATGCCCTTGCCGAGTTGGAACGGGTCGAAGATTCGGCGTCTCTGGAGCAATTCCGTATCAAATATCTCGGACGAAAAGGGCAAATCATCCAAATGCTCAGCCAGATAGGCACTTTGCCGCCGGACCAAAAACCCCAGGCCGGCCAGTTCGCAAATCAAATCAAAAAGAAGGTTACCGAGGCTTTTGAGCAAAAGAATGCCACCCTTCAGGCCAAAGGAGCGGGACAGCGGGTGATGCTCGATGTTACCGAACCTGGGATACTGGTGCATATCGGCAAGCCGCACGTCATCACTGCGACCTTAAATGAGCTGCTGGATATATTCGGCAGGATGGGATTCGATGTGGCTTATGGCCCGGAGGTCGAGGACGAGTGGCACAATTTCATAGCGCTTAATATCCCGCCGGAGCATCCTGCAAGAGAGCCGAAGGATAATTTCTACATCAATGACAATCTTCTGCTTCGCAGCCAGACCTCGACGATTCAAATCCGCGTAATGGAAAAGAAGAAACCTCCCATTCGTGTTGTTGCCCCAGGCCGGGTTTATCGCCCTGATACGGTCGATGCGACCCATATGTTTATGTTTCACCAGCTCGAGGCCCTTGTGGTCGATGAGGGTATTACGATGGTTGATATGAAGACCACCATCGAGCAGTTTATTCATACTTTCTTTGGCAGGCAGACGCAATGGCGTTTTCGACCGGGCTTTTTCCCGTTCACCGAACCCAGCGCCGAGGTGGATTTGCTGCTGAAGGATAAAAGCGGAAATGAAAAATGGGTTGAAATGGGCGGCTGTGGTATGGTTGACCCGAACGTCTTCGATGCGGTCGGAATCGACAGCGAAAAATACACCGGCTGGGCGTTCGGATTCGGGAT
>CAZYWY010000059.1:0-454 GCA_964651605.1 uncultured Pirellulales bacterium
AAAAGGAGACTGACATAATGCCGGGAATACTGGGCTATAAAAGTTCTTGTCCTGAGGATGCAATTAATTTGAACATCACCAAGAGAATGGCAATGCCGATTAGTTATTCTCCTGACGATGTTCCAAAGACTGTTAATCAAAATTCTTTTGCAGGAGCCGTTGTGGATTACAGCCAGGCATTTCCTGTAAAGTCTGCGCTGGCACAGAATTTGGGTGTGTATCTTTTCATTGACGGTGAAGTATATCCCGAAAGAAATGAAGTACCTCAGGCTTTGAGGGAGCCGGCAGCAACTATACAAAGAGCCGAATATTGTCTGTATTTGTATCTGGAATATGGTCCTGATTTCGTGAGTCGATTGAACGGCTCTTTCGCCATAGCAATCTATGACGGTCGGGTTCAGGCTCTTCATCTTTATAAGGATTGGAGGAAGAAAGGTTATGAGTATCCGCCCTA
>CAZYWY010000059.1:464-8486 GCA_964651605.1 uncultured Pirellulales bacterium
GTCTCGCCCGCTTTTTTACTGGCAAAAAGATAGTAATTTTGCCTTTGCATCGTCGGTGCGAAGTTTGCTCTGCTTTCGTGATGATATTGGCAGACAGTATGACCGCCTGGCAGTTGCTGAATTTATCGGTTTTGACAAAGTCATCAGTGATAGAACGCTTTTTTCTGATATTAAAAGGTTGCCTCCCGCTGCACATGCGGTATTGAGTAGTGACAAACTTGAAATCAATAGATACTTCAGATTTGACCCATCCGCAAAAACCGATTTGTCTTCCTGGAAGCAGGCGGGGCATAAGTTGATAGATATTCTAAAAAGAAGTATAGAAAAACGTGCTGCGGATAAGTGTGGATTGGGTGTGCTTCTCAGCGGTGGGATAGATTCCCGTTTGATTCTGGCCCTTGCCCCGGATAGTATTACCGGAGTTACCTTGACAAATGCAGGAATGAAAAACAGGGAGCGAGAACTTACATTCCAGGTGGCAGCAACACGCGGAGTTCCCTGTATAGAGCTGCCTCGAACAGAAGACTACCCGCTGCTGCAGGCAAATGCCTCTGTTGATATTAACGAAGGGGTACTTGGCTCGTTCCTTGCCTGCAGGGGTGTTACATTTTTTGATAAAATAATTCAATCAGGCATACACGCAGTGATAGCCGGCCTGTATTTCGACCAGGTTTTAAAAGGCGTGTTCATAAGTGACATTGACCTTTCGGCCTTGCTGTGGACTCAATCGCTTCCGCAGTATGTTAGAAACCGAACCCTGGGCAGAATTCTAATGGAGTCTAAGTTGGTTCGGGAATCCTCTCCCCTGGATTTGATATCGCTGGCTCTGGCCGATGAGCTTAAAGATGCTCTTGGTACGGTTAAAGAACAACAGATAAGAAGGATTTCACAGTGGTTTTCTGCCGGTGGAGCAGTTGAAGATATCGCAGATAGATTTCCTTATGAGAATCTTCTGGCTGTGTCAGACCTTGGGCCTACAACAAAGACAAATAGAACACGCCTGGTTGACCGGTCTTTGATATATGATAATGAGCTGGCTGAATTTGCTATATCTATTCCGTATGCGTGGAAAAGAGGCGGGCGTCTGGTCAGGTTCGCACTGCAGGAAGTGTCTGCTGAGCTGGCAAAATTCACCGACCCTAAAACGGGTCTGCCCGGGCGGTTCTGTTCGCCGGTGAGCTGGCGAGTTATTAAAGATTTCACAGATATTTCTCGCAACGTATTGAAAAGGTCCTCATTATGCTGGCGGGGACGGAATTATTTTAAAACTCGAAAAAAAGAGTCTAAAATACATCCATTTAATCAGGGTGCTTATCATGATATCAATGCTCTATTGGCATTTTCTGCAAAATACAAGGAACTTGTTTGCAATGCTGTAGAACGACTGCCTCGTGAGTTGTTCGATGTGGACAATATACAGTCGTTGCTCCAGATTGATTTAAATGCAGCAAAACCACGTTTATCGACAATTTTCACACCACTTGTTGCTTTTAGTCTTTTTGATGCTAAATGGGGGCCAAATGCGGATAGAGCAATTGATAATTGTTATTTGCATTAAGCCAATTCAGATGTTAAACCTCACAGAGAATAACGATATTTCATTTGGTGGCCTGAAGAAAGCGACCAATTAAGCCGAAATAATTAAACAGATGACGAAAGACAATAGAATACATAATAGACTGGTAATTGTAGCTGCCGTGACAGCAATTGTTATGATGTTTATATTCGGCCTGTTACATCGTGCTGTCTCGGCCAGGCTGGCAAGTGAAGTTGTTTCTCCTATGCCGGCCGATGCTCTCGATAAATTGCCTATGCAAATCGGCGATTGGACAGGCCAAGATGAGCCGCTAAACGAAGCTGTGATTGAGGCCACCGATACCGATGCGTACATCAGCCGAAGCTACTCAAAAAGCAATAGGTTGGAGGACGTCTGGTTATATATCGCTGCCGGCAGAAGAGCGCGTGACCTAATGCCTCACCGTCCTGAGGTCTGCTATATAGGAGCCGGATGGACACGCATCAGCGGCAGTTTCAAAGAACTTCTACTGGAAAAAGGTAGCATCTTGCCTTGCAGCATCTTTCAGTTTTCAAGAGGAGCTTTAACAGCACAAAAAGTTTTAGTCCTCGATTATTATCTCATTGACGGTCAGTTTTATCGAGATATTTCGCTTCTGCGTTCCAGAATCTGGCGAGGCTCCGGCACAGTTAGTTATGTTGTACAGATACAAATAGTTGCCCCTGTTACGACAGAGCAGACAGCCGATTCTGCGCAAAAAATAGTATGTGATTTTGCAGTTGAATCGGCACCGGCAATATTCGATGTTCTCGAATCTGCCGGCAGAGACCCCAATACTGTAAAAATCGATGCCGGGAACAGTTCAGGAGGCTCACTTGGTAACTGACAACCAAACTTATAAAAGTAAAGATGTCACTCCGCTTTGCGGGGCAGAGTCCTTACCGGCCAGCCGGACAATGCTCGTGTCGGTTATTTTTTTACTGCTGGCTGTTACCATCTGGGCGTATTGGCCGATGATTAAAGTCCTTTTCCAGGAATGGCGAAGTGATGATGACTACTCCGCAGGCCAGCTTGTCCCGCCGGTAGCGTTGTTCCTTGTTTGGTATAAAAGAAAATCACTCATTCAAATCCCGTTTGTTCCATATTGGCCTGCTTTGGGACTGCTGGTGCTGGCACAGGCATTCAGGGCTTTCGGATTGTTGTTTATGTATGAATCTGCGGAACGTTATTCGCTGGTGCTGACTATTATGGCTCTTACACTGCTGGTTGCAGGCCGGCAGATTTTCCGCAAAGTTTTCTGGATACTTTTGTTTCTTTTTCTTATGGTGCCTTTTCCCGGACAGATTCACAACCTCATAAGCAGCCCATTGCAGAGGACAGCTACGACAGGTGCGGTATTTCTGCTGGAGGCCTTTGGCACAAGAGTCAGTCAGCAGGGTAATACCGTGACTCTCAACGGACAGACAACAATGGCTGTGGCAGAAGCCTGCAGCGGCCTGCGAATGCTTACAGCCTTTATTATTGTGGCGGCTTTTATAGCGTTTATGGTAAAACGTTCACGCATTCAAAAGGCGGTTGTATTCTTTTCGAGCATTCCGATAGCAGTAATGTGCAATATCCTGCGGCTTTGTGTAACAGCAGTGCTTTTTACGTTGGTCAGTACCGAGGCTGCCGAGAAATTCTTCCACGATTTTGCAGGTGTGGTTATGATGCCCGCTGCGGTGCTGCTTATTTTCGGCGAGTTGTGGATAATGAAAATCGTAACCACAACCGAAACTACACCGAAAAAAAATTGCATCGTTCATGCCAACTCTTCAACCTTAAATAACACGCAGAATCCTTGAAAACCCTGTTTTTTAAGCTGATTTTGGGCTTTTAACAGGGTCCCACAGGAAGCATACTAAAACACTCGCAAATCTCTTGCAGTTTTGATTTGACCCTAAGATGAAATAAGGTTATAATTTTCCTATAGGGCTGAAAGTCTGATAATATAAAATTGGTATTTTAAGCACAAGCATAATTATGTGCCTTTAGTCACTGAGGAATAGAAGTTATGAGAAAGATAATATTAACAGCAATTATATTAGCGTTTTTCATCTTAACCGCACAGCCAGCAACGGCAGGTCTTTATGACCTGACGAGCTCGAATAAAGTCTCAATATATGATGCGTGGTTTTACACATCTGATTGGCGGGCGACCGGAACAGGTAAAATGGATTCTTTTGTTCGTTTAATCGATGGATCTGGTGCTATAGAGGAAGGTTATAATACATCATATCGTCAGAAGCATAAGACTGACCCTAATTTTCCTCAATTCCAGGAAAACAGTTCCCCACAACATACTCATTCTCTATTATTGAGCGATATTCCGATTGTTACAATCGGTAATGCAACCTATCTGGAATTTCTGCTGGATATAAACCAAATCGGGAAAAATGACCCCAAAGAAGGCTCTCTTAGCAGTAGTCTGCTTTCCCTTGATGCTCTCAAAATTTACCAAAGCAATGACGGAGAACTTAACAGCTATCCTACAGGCTGGGGGAATCCAATCTATGACTTGGACGAGGAAACCGATAATTGGATTGTTTTAGACGCGGACTTTAATACCGGCAGCGGAAGCGGTGATATGATTGCTTATATACCAACATCAATATTAAATAATGGATTTAGTTATATTTACCTGTATTCGAAATTTGGTATTCATTATCCGAATAACGACGGCTTCGAAGAATGGGGCATTTGGAATGGAACTGGGGCTATCCCTGTTCCCGGTGCGGTTCTGCTCGGCTTAATCGGTATGGCTGTTGCTGGTGCGAAGCTGCGAAAATACACATAATACCAATCTAATTTGAGAAATGTATATAAAGCTGTACCAAGGTCTTGGTACAGCTTTTTTATTCAACCATACACTGTCAGTTTCGTAATATCTGCACAAACAGATTTGACAACAGCTTAGCCAAAATTAAAAACCGCTGTCAGTCTAATTTCTTTTAGCTTTGACGAAACTTCTGATTTTAGCAACTGAAAAGTTATTGAGAATATCGGCTTTTGTCACCCAGCCGCGAGCTGCTGTCGCCACGCCGAAATGCATCAGGCCAAGCTGTTGTGGACTATGTGCATCGGTATTTATAGCCAGCTTCACACGTGCCTCGATTGCCATTCTGCAATGCATGTCCTTCAGGTCCAGCCGCAATGGATGAGCATTAACCTCCAGCGAAGTGCCGGTCGCAGCAGCGTGCCTGATTATTTCAGCCATATCAAGAGTCATCGCCTCTCTCTGGCCAAGCAGTCTGCCGGTCGGATGGCCGATGCAGTGAACATAAGGATTGTCCATAGCTTTGAGAATTCGACGAGTAAGTTTCTCACGGTCGCCGGCCAGCCCCGAATGAACAGACGCTATGACAAAATCCAGTTCCGCCAGCAATTGATTATCGAAATCGAGTGCGCCGTCGGCGAGGATATCAAGCTCGGTACCTGCAAAAATAGTTATGCCTTTTATTCGCTCATTGAGCTTGCGGATTTGTTCGATTTGCCGGATTAGCCTGTCCGGCGAAAGGCCGTGTGCAATTGCCGATGACTTCGAGTGGTCTGTAATGCAGATGAATTTATAGCCTAACTTTTTTGCGGCATCTGCAAGGTCAACAATCTCACAGTTTCCATCGGATGCCAGGGTGTGCATATGAAAATCGCCTTTAATGTCGACAATTTTTACCAGTTCAGGCAAAGAATGCGCCACAGCAGCCTCCACTTCGCCGCGGTCTTCGCGCAGAACCGGCTCGATATAATCCAGACCGAGCCTGCGATAAATTTCCTGTTCATCCCGCCCTGCGAGCATTTTTTCAGACTTGAAAAGTCCATATTCGTTCAGCTTCAGCCCGGCCTTGACGGCTATTTCCCGCAGGCGGACGTTATGTGCTTTCGAGCCGGTGAAATACTGTGCCGCAGCGCCAAAACTTTCCGGCAGCACTACCCGAACATCGGCGTGAACCTCGGCGCCGGATGTACGGATTAAAGCCGAACCTTTTGTAGGTCCGGACGCAATGACCTGGCTGACAAAATCCGCACCGGTAAAAGCCTGTATGATTGCCTGGCCATCTTTCGCAGCGACAAGTATGTCAACATCTCCGATTGTCTCGGCATATCGCCGCAGCGAGCCTGCGGTTTGAATTTTTTCCACGCCGTCCAGACCGCTAACGAAATCCATAACTATTTCCGCTGCTTCGAGTGCCTGGTCGAGCCGGATTCGGCCTGTTGATTTTTCAAGAAATTCAATGCCTTTTTTAATCGCAGCGGCCTTTTTCTCGCCGAAGCCGGGCAACTCCGCAACCGAGCCGGAATCTATTGCCTTTTTCAGCTCGGCGATATTGGTAACATTCAATTTCTCAAAGACCGCTTGGGTGCCTTTGGGACCCATACCGGGGATTTTCAGCAGCTCCAGCAGCGCAGGCGGAATCTTTTCGAGCAATTGCTGATGGGCGGCTATTGCGCCGGTTTTGAAAAATTCCTCGATTTTAGCCAGGCTGGATTTGCCGATGCCGGGCATGTCGGCTAATTCTCCATTGGTCAGCATAATCTGAACATCGCTCGGCAAATCGCCGATGACCCTTGCGACTTTTCGATAGCTGTTGATACGGAATTTATCCTCGCCGAGGATTTCCATAATGTCAGCCATCTGCTCGAAGAGCGCACTGAGAACTGCATTTTGCATATCTATTTCCGAAAGTGACTTACGAACCACAAAATCAGGGTCAGGATAATCGAAAGGATTATGGAGCTTGCCAGTGGGAAATAGAACCGCCAGTTTTTGCCGCTGAATTCCATATCGCCCGGCAATTTAAATAAGCCGAGCTTTCCGAGTGCAATCGTCATTACGCCCAGCAGAGCTATAATAATCCCCGTTACGATTAACCACTTACCAATTTGTCCCGGCCCAATTTCCATATTTGATTGTATTCACATCAGGTTTTTTTGAGCAGCCGGTCATATTCAGCGTGAGACCCTATCCAAAACCATACGATTGCATCCTTTTCTTTCACACCTAAAGCACGCCAGCCAATACCAACACGAACGGCATAAACATCGCATTTCTTTCCGACCTTTTTGAACTGGAGACTGGTATGATTTGGATTTTTCAGCCAGAGTTGATAGTTGCGTTTGGCACTAAGCTTTATGCGGTTAGGCAGACGTTTGAAACAATCTAAAAAGTTGTCAGTAAGATATGATTTCAAAGCGCATCAAATCCCATTTCCTTAGTCCGACCTCTATGATAATCATCAAGGGCTTCATCAGCCATCTCATCGAGCTTAGAAAAAGACCGAGACAGCGTCCGGTGCCATCGCTTCTCCCAAGTCAACTCGTCCAACAGCATTTTGGCAAGCTCATCTTGAAGATTCTCAGGCAGTTTTGATGCTTTATCGAAAGCATTAGAAAGTAACTTAGTCATTATCTCATCTCCAAACTATACTGAAAAGCATCTCGCCAAACTTTCTTTCACTTCCTTATGCGGTATAACTTTGCCGGATTTGATATCATCCAACCCCCTGTCAATAGCTGCAAGGAAACAGATACGCTCCTTGATGTCTGCCCATGTTACCGAATCAGGCAAGTCCTGGATAATCTTAATTGCTATCTCTTTACTATTCATAAAAGTAATATACTCTATACAAATCGGTAAAGCAAGAAAAATCAGGTCGGCGGTTGTGCAATAAATAGCTGCAACCGTGCATAAGAAACTTTTATTCTAATTTTTACCACCCCGTATTCGTAATATAAAATATTATTTATAAAAATTCTATAGCCCGGTTGACAAATAGGAATCACTCCTATATAGTAACCTCAATGAAAGCTGAATGCAATAAACTTAGTGAATCTGAAATAGAAGAAAAAACTGCCTGGTTTGTAAAGCACTGCCGGGACAAAGGCTTGAAAATTACGCCGCAAAGGCTGGCTATATACAGCCAGCTTCTCAGGTCGGACAAGCATCCGTCCGCGGAAATGCTTTACAAAAAAATAAAAGGCAGGTTTCCCAATATATCACTCGATACTGTCAACAGGACGCTGATGACACTGAGCGAAATAGGTGCTGCTTTTATTGTGGAAGGTTCGGGCGATGTCAGACGTTTTGACGCAGATACGAACGAACACCAGCACTTCAGGTGCGTAAAGTGTAAGAGAATTATAGACTTTCATCACAGGCCATTTGACAAACTGAGGCTGCCTGCGGATGTTAGTAAAAGATTCACTGTCCTGCGCAAGACGGTCTATGTCGAAGGGATATGTGACAGGTGCAGATAAATATTCGAGAAATTACTTCTGAAGAAAGGCAGGTATAAAATGGAACTTAAAGGAAGTCAGACTGAAAAGAATCTAATGGCAGCGTTTGCAGGCGAATCACAGGCGAGAAATCGTTATACCTATTTTGCAAGCCAGGCAAAAAAAGAAGGATACGAGCAGATAGCGGCAATATTCGAGGAGACCGCCAACCAGGAGAAAGAACACGCCAAGCG
>CAZYWY010000060.1:0-5590 GCA_964651605.1 uncultured Pirellulales bacterium
CCGACAATAGCGCCTTATTAGATGTATTTTTCCCCGACAAACCGTGGTGGTCACTTGATTGAATTCCTTTTATAGTGAGCAGCGTTTTTGTCATATTAAGAATCGAATAATATGCTGTTAGAGGAGATGCGTATCTGGGTAGTGAGAGAGAAGAATTGTAAAAGCTTTTAGCTTGTTGCCAGAAGAACGTAGCTTCATTTTTTCCTCGATTTTTTAACCACATTTCAACGTATTCCCAAGGATTTGAAGTAAGAACTATTCTTGTGTTGAAATTAGGATCAATTATAGCTTTGTGTAAAGTCAGGTGTTTCTTTCGATATATTATCGGCTTAAAACTCATAATTCATTCTTTCTTATAAAAAAACGTGCAAACCCCAGTGTCCACAGCTATAATATCGTCTTATGGAACTACCAAAATTACAAAAACCGGATAAATATGTCGGGCTGTATGTATTCGACTTCGGCAGCCAGGTGAGCGTAGGTTTCACCGCTGAAGAAGTGGCCGAACTTCTTGAAAGCGAAAAATACAAACACGGCAAGGTCTATAAAATTCACAGGGCTTACCCCGACGGCAGGCTCGAATTAAAAGGCGTGCCGGCTGATACCTTCCAGCTCGAAGCGGGAATGTTCTTTTATTCCAGTGTTCTCGATGTCGCCAGGCGGGACTTCAGCGAGTTGGTCAAACTGGCGGTCAAGACCGCCCCGCCCAGCCGGGCAAAAATACATCTTGCCAAATACGACGATAATGATTTTGTTGTGGCGCTCATTTACCCTGCCGAATACAATGATGAATTCAGCAGGTGGCTTCTGGAAGGCAAATACAAGACCGCCGGTTCTGCCGAAGGCGGCATCGGGGCAGTGCAGATATATTACGACCGGCAACCGGAGATTCTGGACAGACACCAATTGTTCGGCCAATCCGAATTGCTCAGCAGAACAGGTCAGGAACTACTCGCTAATCTTAGGGTGGCTGTGCAAAGATGAGCGCCCGTAATCTGTGGGTGTTGATTATGAAAACAAATCAGCTTCTTGCATCTTTGTCCGCTGCGCTGCTCAATCTTCTGGGCGGCAGAAAAATAAAACCAACCGTGAATGATTTACAGCAGGCGGATTTTTCAACCAGCACGCAAAGGCTGGGAATCTCATTCAGCGAAAAAATTCGTGACGTCTTCCGGTTCAAATGGATTAGAAAAAGATGACTGCGGAATCTGTAACCAACCCGTTGCCCGGGCAGGAGCCGCAACTGACTCCGAACGCACTGAATGTGCTGCAGAGCAGATACCTTATCAAAGACCAAAATGGCAAATGTATTGAGACGCCGGGTCAGCTTTTTAACAGGACGGTGTCGCTGGCGGCACAGGCCGAGGGCAAATACGGGGCATCCGCCGGGCAAATCAGAAGCTGGCATAAAAAATATTACGAGCTTATGGCATCGCTGAAGTTCCTGCCGAATTCCCCAACGCTGATGAACGCACAAAGACGCGGCACACTCAGTGCCTGCTTTGTGCTGCCCGTCGAGGACAGCATCGAGGGCATATTCGAATCGGTCAAGCAGACCGCAATAATTCAGCAGGCAGGCGGCGGAACAGGCTTTTCATTCGACAGGCTGCGGCCGACCGGTGACAGAATCGCCTCGAGCGGCGGGACAACATCTGGACCTGTCAGCTTCTGGCGGGTCTTCTGCGAGACAACAAAAGCAATCCAGCAGGGCGCATTTCGGCGCGGCGCAAATATGGGAATGATGAGTCTTGAACACCCGGATATTCTCAAATTCCTCTATGCCAAGCAGAACCTCCGTGCGTTCACCAACTTCAACACCTCGGTAAAAATAACCGACGCCTGGATGCAAAAACTATTAAGCCAGCCCTCTGGTTTGCACATCGTAACCAACCCGCGAACACAAAAAAACTATCTGCTGCCGCATAAGCTTGATATGAACAATTATAGCATCGATGATTTATATCCGCTTGAAAACGTATCGGATTCACTCCGTAAAAAAACCGGCAGATTTTATACTATTGGTGACATCTGGAAGCTGATTATCAAATGCGCACACGCTGCAGGTGAGCCGGGCGTGGTTTTCATCGACCGTATAAATCGTGACAATCCGATTCCTTCGCTCGGTACAATCGAAGCAACGAATCCCTGCGGTGAACAGCCGCTTCTGCCTTATGAGGCCTGCACGCTGGGCAGCATAAATCTGGCCGGGTTTGTAACAGACACCAGAGAAGGGCCACAAATAAACTGGCAGGAGCTGGCTGAAACTGTCGAGTTTTCGGTGCGTTTTCTGGATAATATTATTGATGTATGTGATTATCCGGTGCGTGACACTGTCCGGCTGGCTCAGGCAAACCGCAAAATAGGACTTGGCGTAATGGGCTTTGCGGATTGCCTTTTCAGGCTTGGTATCCCTTATGATTCGCAGCAGGGGGTCGATTTCGGGGCGGAGATTATGCAATTTGTCAACGCTCACGCCCGCAGAGCAAGTGCCAAACTGGCTGATTTGCGCGGGCCTTTTCCCAACTGGAACATTAGTACCTGGCGAACCGACAGAAAACAGAAGGTTCGCAATGCGTCCATTACCTGTGTTGCCCCGACCGGCACAATCAGTATCATAGCCGGCTGTTCCGCAGGCATTGAGCCGTTGTATTCGCTGGTTTTTTACCGTCAGATTTTGTCCGGCAAAAAAATGCTTCAGGTCAATCCGTTCTTCAAACAGCTCGGCAAAAAACTCGGATTTTACAATAAAAAGCTGGAAGCTGAAATATTAAAGACAGGCTCTATCCAGAATAATATGAAAGTGCCGGCAGATATCAGAGATATTTTCATAGGCGCCTACGACATAAGTCCCGAATGGCATATTCGGATGCAGGCTGCATTTCAGAAGCACTGCGACGCGGCAGTAAGCAAGACAATCAACATAAGCGAAAAAGCCACGCCGGCCGACGTCGATAAAGCCTTTAAATTAGCTTATGAGCTTGGTTGTAAAGGTGTTACGGTCTATCGCAGAAACAGCCGAACTGAAGAACCGATGAGCCTGGCTTAAAACCTGCCGGTTATTACTGAAGGTGCTGGTCGATGGCTGCCGCAGCTTTTCGTCCGGTATCAATCGCACTGACAACCAGCGATGGCCCGCAGATTGTATCACCTGCTGCAAAAACTTTCGGGTTGCCGGTCTGGTAGTTGTTCACCGCTACATTGCCCTGCTCGTCCAGCTTCAGAGCCAGAGCCTTAATCAGGCCTTCGTGAACAACGTGCAGAAAACCCGTCGCCAGGATAACCAGGTCCACATTGAGGACAAAATCAGTGCCGGGGATTTCCTTCATTTTCCAGCGGCCCTGCTGTTTTGTCCATTCGACTTCACAGCAGTGCAACTTGTCGGCTGTAATACCAGCGCCGCCAGTGAACTCCTTAGTAAGAACTGACCATCGTCTCTCGCAGCCTTCTTCGTGCGAAGAGGATGTTCGCATAATTCTCGGCCACATAGGCCAGGGAGTATCTGCCGGTCTGCTTTCAGGCGGCTTAGGCAGAATCTCAAGCTGGTAAATCTTCTTTGCTCCCTGCCTTCGGGCGGTGCCAACGCAGTCACTGCCCGTGTCACCGCCACCTATTACGACTACGGCTTTGTCTTTGGCTGTAATTACTTTGTCCTCTATGGGTTCATAAGCGTTGATTTTGTTCTGTGTAGTCAAAAAATCCATCGCAAAGAGAATGTTTTCATACCCTCTGCCGGGGATATTCAAGTCTCGCGGTTGTCCGGCTCCCATCGTCAGGCATACACAATCGAACATCCTCTGCAGATAGAGTGCGGAGATGTCCAGTCCGATATTGACGCCCGTCTGGAACTGCACGCCTTCAGCCAGCAACTGCTGAAGTCTTCGGTCGATAATATTTTTTTCGAGCTTGAAATCCGGTACGCCATATCGCAGCAGCCCGCCAATTTTTTCATCTTTTTCAAAGACAATCACCTGATGTCCCGCTCGTGCAAGCTGCTGAGCGGCCACCAGACCGGATGGCCCTGAACCAATCACTGCGATTCGCCTGCCTGTTTTGTGCGGGGCGGGCTGTGGTTTTATCCAGCCCTGTTCAAAGCCCTTTTCGACTATTTGCTCTTCGATATGTTTAATCAGTACCGGCTCGTCGGAGATGCCGAGCGTGCAGGCCGCCTCACAGGGCGCCGGACAAAGCCGGCCTGTGATTTCCGGGAAATTGTTTGTTTCGTGCAGAAGCCGGCAGGCCTGCTCCCACCGGCCTTTATAGACAAACTCGTTGAAATCAGGAATGGAATTTTGCAGCGGGCAGCCGGCGCCGTGGCAAAAAGGTATGCCGCAGTCCATACATCTGGCAGCCTGCCGGTGGATTTGCTCCGGTGTAAGAGGCAGGTTCATTTCCCGGAAATCGTATACACGCTCTTCTGCAGGACGATGTCCCGGCTCCTGCCTTTGATATTTCAGAAATGCCTTCGGCTCAGCCATAAAATACCTCCTCGGTTGCAGGTGTGGTCTCGGTGTCTCTCTGTTCGGCTGCACGCATTTTTTCCATCGCCTTGCGATAATCTATGGGAACAACTTTTACGAATTTGCCGACCATATCAGACCAGGCGTCGAGAATACGTTTTGCCTGCTCGCTGCCGGTCAGTTCAAGATGGCGGGCAATCAGCTCTTTGAGCAGATTTTTATCGTTTTGTTTCCATACACTCTCCAGCTCAACCATATCGAGATTGCAGAGCGTATCAAAAAGCTGCATCTCATCGAGAACATAAGCGATGCCGCCGCTCATACCCGCTCCGAAGTTACAGCCTGTTGTTCCAAGCACAACGACAGTTCCGCCTGTCATATACTCACAGCCGTGGTCGCCGAGGCCTTCTACGACAGCTACTGCACCGCTGTTACGGACGGCGAATCGCTCACCGACCATACCGTTGATATAGACCTGGCCCGATGTTGCACCATAGAGCAGGGTATTGCCGGCTATGATATTTTCGTGAGCGGCAAAACGCGAGCCTTGCGGTGTTATGACTATTATTCTGCCACCGGAAAGGCTTTTACCGAGATAGTCGTTGCTTTCTCCTATAAGTTTCAATGTCACGCCGGGGACAAGAAATGCACCGAAGCTCTGGCCGGCAGAACCATTAAAAACAATTTCGACCGTGCCATCAGGCAGTCCCTTCGGCCCGAATTTTTTCACAATATAATTGCTCAGAATTGCCCCTGCCGTCCTGTCGGTGTTGCGAATGGGCATTTCAATGCTGACTTTCTGTTTTGTGTCTATTGCAGGAGCGATTTTGTCCAGAATTTTCCAGTCTATATGGTCGTCAATTTTAACAGGCTGGCTGGAGCATTGGTACACTGCTGTTCCTTCGGGATGAACGGTCTGCTGCAAAATAGAGGACAAATCCAGCCCCTTAGCCTTGAAATGGTCAATTGCCTTGTTGATGCCGAGATATTCTCGTCTGCCGAGCATATCCTCGAATTTTCTGAAGCCCAACTGTGCCATTATCCTGCGGACATCCTCTGCCACGAACAGCATAAAACGCTGAAGATACTCCGGTTTTCCTGCAAATTTTGACCGCAGCTCGGCGTCCTGAGTG
>CAZYWY010000060.1:5600-8468 GCA_964651605.1 uncultured Pirellulales bacterium
ATGCGCAGGCGCCCTCGTGACATTTCCGTAGCAGAGTACAGCCCAGTGTTACCAGAGCTGCCGTTCCGAAGCCGAATCGCTCTGCTCCCAGTAAGGCGGCAATAACCACGTCTCTACCGGTTTTAAGCTGACCGTCAACCTGGACGGTTATACACTGCCGTAAATTGTTCATCACAAGCACCTGCTGGGTTTCGGCCAGGCCGAGTTCCCAGGGGCAGCCGGCGTGTTTGATTGAGGACAGTGGGCTTGCGCCCGTGCCGCCGTCGTGGCCGCTTATAAGAACCTCATCGGCATTGCCTTTGGCAACACCGGCAGCGATAGTCCCGACCCCGACTTCGGCAACGAGCTTGACCGAGACCTTCACGCCGGGATTACCGCATTTGAGGTCATATATAAGCTGAGCCAAATCCTCAATCGAATATATATCGTGATGAGGCGGCGGTGAAATCAGTGTTACCCCGGGAGTTGAATACCGCAGGACAGCGATTTCAGCGGTTACCTTATGTCCCGGCAACTGGCCTCCTTCGCCGGGCTTGGCGCCCTGCGCTATTTTAATCTGGAGTTGCTGAGCGTGTGCAAGATAGTTTGCGGTAACGCCGAACCGTCCGCTGGCAACCTGTTTGATTAAGCAGTTTTTCGAGTCGCCGTTAGGCTCAGCAATATATCTGGCCGGGTCCTCGCCACCCTCTCCGGTGTTGCTCATCGCCCCCAGGCGATTCATAGCGATGGCGACACACTCGTGAGCCTCCTTGCTGATTGAGCCGTGACTCATTGCACCGGTGCAGAATCTTTTAACGATATCACCGGCCGGCTCAACCTCATCCAGAGGCACGCTTTGACCGGGCTTAAACTCGAATAATCCCCGCAGCGTATAAAGATTTTTTGCCTGCTCATCGACTGCTCTTGCATACTTGGCGTATGCTGAGGTGTCGTTGTTTTTGACGGCGTGCTGCAATTTTGAAATTGTCGTCGGGTTCCAGAGATGCCGTTCGCCGTTATGTCTAAAGTGATATTGCCCGCCAAAATCCAAATCGAGCATTCCCGCCGTACGCTTATGATAAGCAGCTTTATGGCGGGCAAGTGATTCCTGTGCTATTTCTTTTAATCCTATGCCGCTGATTCGCGAGCTTGTACCTGTAAAATACCTGTCTATAACGGAGCGGTTCAGGCCAATCGCCTCGAAAAGCTGTGCGCCGCAGTAACTGCGCAAAGTCGAGATGCCCATCTTGCTCATCGTTTTGAGGATACCTTTTTTAATAGCTGCGATGTAATTATCTGCGATTTGGACGAAATCGAGCTCGACCGGCAGTTCGCCCTGTCTTTGCAGCTCATCAAGTGATTCAAATGCCATATACGGATTGATGGCATTTGCACCATAACCGCAAAGCAGACAAAAGTGCATAACCTCTCTCGGCTCACCGCTTTCGATAATCAGTCCTGCCCGGCCTCGAAGTCCGCGACTGAGCAGACTGTGATGAACCGCAGCGGTCGCCAGTAAAGATGGGATGGGTGCTTTTTGTTCGTTGACGCCGCGGTCGCTGAGCAAGAGCAGCGATGCCCCGTCTTTAATCGCCTGCTCTGAAGCATCAATCATCGCTTGCAGACCGGCATACAAGCTGCTCTGCGGGTCTGCGGTATCAGCTTTAAATAGAGCGGAAACCGCAACAATTTTGAAATCGCCCCGGCGAACAGCCCGCAACCGGTCAATATCTTCGCTTGTCAGGATGGGATGAGGCAATTTCAGTTGCCTGCAATGTTCAGGGCTTTGCGTCAGGATATTTCTTTTTCGGCCTGTAAAGCTCATCAGGCTCATCACCAATCCCTCGCGCAGCGGGTCAATCGCAGGATTTGTTACTTGTGCGAAAAGCTGCTTGAAATAGCCGAATAATAATTGAGGCTGGTCCGAAAGCACAGCAAGCGGCGTATCATTGCCCATTGAGCCAACAGGCTCCTGGCCGTGAAGAGCCATAGGAAGCATAATCATTTTAAGTTCCTCGCGAGTATAACCGAACAGCCGCATTCTCTGTGCTATGGTCTGCGGGTCGCTTTTTGCAAGTTTTGGCTCATCGAACAGACCGCGAAGCTCAATTCTGTTTTCGTCAAGCCATCTGCGATACGGTTTTCCTCTGGCAGTCCTGCCTTTTATTTCATTGTCAGAGATTTCACGCCCCTGTACAGTATCGACCAGAAACATTCTGCCCGGTCTGAGCCTGCCTTTGCGGCGAATTTTTTCGGGTGGAAACTGTATGACGCCGGCTTCACTTGCGATGACCGCCAGCCCGTCAGTTGTTACGAGGTATCTGCAAGGCCGCAGACCATTCCTGTCGAGTGTACCGCCGATTAGCCGGCCGTCTGTGAACAGCATTGCCGCCGGGCCGTCCCACGGTTCCATTATTGAACAGTGGTATTCATAAAAAGCACGTTTGTCTGTGCTGATATGATATTTTTGTCCGAATGCCTCCGGTATGAGCATCATCATCGAATGAGGCATATTTCTGCCTGCCCGGCTCAGCAGTTCGACGGCACTGTCAAAGCAGGCCGAGTCGCTCATATCATCATACAGTACAGGCAGCAGGTCTGTTATATTGTCGCCGAATGCTTCGCAGGCCATTTCCGATTGTCGTGCCTGCATCCAGATTCGGTTGCCGCTGAGGGTATTGATTTCGCCGTTGTGTGCTATACAGCGGAAGGGCTGTGCCAGCCGCCAGCTTGGGAAAGTATTAGTGCTGTATCGCTGGTGAACAATCGCAAGAGCGCTCTTGACGTTCTTATCAGCCAGGTCGGGATAGTATTTGAACAACTGCCGTGCCATAAACATTCCCTTGTAGCAGATGGTTCTACACGATAGCGACGTAACGTAAAAATCCT
>CAZYWY010000061.1:0-8429 GCA_964651605.1 uncultured Pirellulales bacterium
ATGGGAGATTATCTCAGGCTGCAAATGGGCTTTTGTAACGAAGATGAAAAAGACTACGAGAATGCCGGCCGGTTATTTATGTCAATCTGCGAAAGCCGTTCTCCGGCTGTCAGGATAGTTGCAAATTACCGTCTTAGTCTGATTGAAATACAGAGAAAGCGGTATTTGCTGGCCCGCAGCAGAGCCTATAAAGCCCTGGCTTTGGCCAAAGCGGTCGATTTTGCCAACGACTGGGCGCTTGCGTTTGAATGTGACTGCTGCTTTTTGGCTGCTCAGTGCCTTACACAAAATATATTATCTCTCGATAGTTCGCAAAGCAGTCTGCCTGATGATGCCCCGCTTTGGGGCAAGTCTGCTGCTGCGAAGAATCCTTTTCTCGATTTGACCGAATCACAGCTTAAAAAATTTCTAAACTGCGGGATAGAGCAGCTCAACCGAGGAGTGCTTGCACCGGAAATGCACAGTATCAAAGATAACGGTACGCTGCCTCAATTTTCCGTTGTATCCTATCAGGCCCCGGTAGAGCAGGTGCTGGCACAATTCGCTTCGCTGGCAAATCTTAATATTATCTGGGCTGATTCCGGCCCGAATGAGGCAGAAAATACAACAGCCGTAGCGGAACCTCTGCAGGAAGTTACTCGCCAAAATCCAGTTTGCTTATATCTGCCGGCCGACAACTCGGAAGAGATTGTTTTAATTGCTGCCGGCTGTGCCGGATTGCTGGCACAATGGCAGGAGTCACCGCAGAGCGAAATCTCGCAGGACAATGCCGGTAAAACAACAGCAACTATTTACAATCCTGCGGATTATTCTTCGCTGAAAGAGCATCTGTTTCTGCTTGGTCAGCATAATATTTCACTCTGGAGAAGATTCGCATTTACCTTCAACAGCGACCAGCGCCTTGGCAATGTTCATTTTGTTATGGGTCTGCTGTATTCTCTGAGCGGCCAAACCCCCGAAGCAATAGCCGAATACAAGCTCGTTGCGAATCGCTTCAGTCGAACTGCCATTGCGCCGTATGCACTGCTGCAATCCAGCAGGCTGAAAACCGACCTGCGTGACTACAGCGGCGCGCGGGATGACCTGCGGCAGCTTATAGACCAGTATCCAGATACGGAAATTTACGGGCAGGCATATCTGAGCCTGGCAGATGTCACCAGGCTGATGGGTTCTGATACCGAGGCAGCCCAGCTTTATACGAGGCTTTATAATTACGGGCTTACTGCCGAATCAAAGAATGCCTCCGCACTCGGGGCGGCAAGATGCTATTATTCAGCCGGCGCATATCAGGATGCAGCCGACTGGCTGATACGGTATATCAAATCCGCCGGCAGCTCCAAAAACACAGACAATGATTTATACACTGCGTATTTTCTGCTTGGCAAAAGCTGCCAGCAAATCGGGAAATACGAGCAGGCCCGTGAGGCCTTTCGATATGCTCTGGCCGAGCAGAATTCAAGGCAGCAGTATATGGAGGCCGTCAAGGCACTTGTACAGGGTTACATAGAGCAGGAGAACTTTGTCGAGGCTTTGAATGTTCTGGAGAACGCACGTTCTGTGGCATTGTCGGAGGAGCAGTCCGTTGATATTCTGATTTTCAAAAGCACAGTTTATCGCAAACTCGGCATTACAGATTTGGCTGTCGATTTGCTCAGTGCAAGGTCGGAGTACATCTCTAAAAGGCAGCTAAAAGCCCGGATACTTTTTGAGATGGCGTTGTGCTACATCACAGATGAAAAAATCACACTTGCACAGAAAAATCTCAGCCAGGCACTTTCTCTTGTTGAGCCGGGGGCTTTGGCACAGCAGATTGCCCTTGAGCTGGCCGATGTCTGTCTGAAACTCGGCCAAAGTTCTCAGGCGATTTCCGTCTGCCAGGATATATTTAATTCTGACGGAGCGATTTCTGCTTCTGCAAAGAGCCGGACACTTAATATATTGGCATCGGCTTACAGCCAACAGAAGGAATATGACAAAGCGGCTCTGGCACAGATGGGACAGTGGAAATGAAAATAAGAAGCGTAAATGAGTATAAGCGTAGAGGGGTAGAAGCGAAAATGAGTTATACTTCATCAACAACTCATCTACCCATCTACTCATCTACTCATCTACTCACTAACCCATTAACTCATCTACTCTGTTTTATCGTGCTGCCGTTACATCTGATGACTTATGTTACCGGTGTTGCCGATGCAAATTCCGCCGCCGTATCTGAAACTGTACCTTTAACTATACCTTCGGAAATTACCTCTTTGGCCGACGACCAGTCGGCAGAGCTGGCTATGCAGCAGTTATACCGTGAAGAAATTACGCCGCCGCAAGACCAAAAAGAGTCGCAGGGCAAAACGGAACTAATGCAGCTAATCAGTCGGATTCACTCGATTAGATTTTCATCCGAAGACCACATCTCTGATAACACCGCAATAAAAAAAGAAAAACCTACAGTTGACCCGAACACAAAGCCATCCGGTGATTCGCAGCAAAAACCAGCAGTAGAATCGAAAGCAGAAGTTTCTGTCACTCAGACAGGCGGGTCGGTAACCGGGCAAACCCTGCAAACGCTTACAGGACTGCTCAAAGAGCCGCAAAAGCTCAACAATCCCGCCCAGTTGGCAGAAGTATTGTACCTTGATGGAAAACCGCAGCAGGCAGCAGCCCTTTATCAGGAGGCGCTGCGTCTGACCAGGCCGGATGACGCTTCGCAGACTGCAAATCGAGCCTGGTACTTATTCCAGGCGGCAAACTGTCTGCGAGATAGTGACATAGCCGCAGCATCGAAATTGTTCGAGCAGTTGATTAAAGAGTATCCCGATTCGCCTTGGACCGAGTCGGCCAGGACGCAAAATAAAATTATCCTCTGGTATCAGCAGGATAACCCGGACAAGCTCGTCGCTGCGAACAGACAAAAAATAACTTCTCCTGATAAGGATAGCCTGACTTCTTACAACAGTACGGCAAATAGGGACAACGACCCAAATGGAAAAAATTAAAACACACAACACCGACAGAGAAAATATCGCAAATGTGCTGATTGCCGACGATGACCAGGAGTTTTCGAGGTATGTTCTTGAGATGCTGGCCCGCAAGGGAATCCGCGGGCATTTGGTACACGACCGCAGAGGCATTATTGAGCTTATCGACAGGGACAGATGTAACCTTGTGATTCTCGGCGAAAGGCTGAATCCTTCGGGATTGTTCGCCGACCCCAAGCAGGACAATCTTGAGATGGCCTGCAAAATCAGGACACACCGGCCGGAGTTGCCCGTGGTTATTGTCTCGGAGATTATCAGCGATGCCGGGGCAGTAAAACCCGGCCAGGTCCAGTACTTGACCGAAAGGGCGGCAGAAGCTATCCGCAGAGGTTGTTATGATTTTCTAATCAAGCCTGTCAATCAGCACAGACTTGAAACGATTCTCGATACTCTGCTGCCGAACCACAACTACTCAACTATTACATCCCAGTACGATGGCTCTTCCTGCATATATCAGATTGTCGGCTCGGATGCAAAAATGGCTCAGACAGTCAGGCTTGCAATGAAAGTCGCCCCGACCTCGGCGCCGGTTCTGCTTAGCGGCGAAAGCGGCACGGGAAAGGAGCTGATTGCAAGGCTTATTCATCATAAGAGCAAACGCTCGCAGGGACCTTATGTAAGAGTCAACTGTGCTGCACTGAGCGATTCACTGCTCGAAAGCGAGTTGTTCGGCCATGAGAAGGGGGCTTTCACAGGTGCTTACATACAACACAAAGGCCGATTCGAATCGGCCAGCGGCGGCACTCTGCTGCTGGATGAAATCACCGAGACCCCGCTGAAGTTTCAGGCCAAGCTGCTGAGGGTGCTTGAGCAGCAGGAATTCGAGCGGGTCGGCGGCAATGAAAATGTCAGAGTTGACGTCCGTATCATTAGCACGACCAATAAAGACTTGCTTGCGGAAGTTAGTGACGGCCGATTCCGTCAGGACCTTTATTATCGTCTTGCCGCCGTAAGGCTGCATCTGTTGCCTCTGCGGCAGCGCAAGGACGATTTGCACGAGCTGATTTGGCATTTTGTCAATATGTACTCGCACGAGGCACAGCGCTGCATCACGGAAATTGACCCGGCTATGCTCAATATCTTTGCGGAATACCACTGGCCCGGCAACATCCGGCAGCTTCGCAATGTCGTACGCACATCGCTGATTCTTGGTGCGGGCAGGAGGCTTTCGCTGGCGGATGTCTCGTGGCTGTTCGATGAGTTGCAACCGCTGCCCCAGCAGCCGTCGCTCGTAACTCGTCGCCCATGTCACGATGAAACAGAGACGAGCGGCGAACGACAAGTCATGAGCGACGAATTAGACGGACAGTCGCTCGAACAGATAGAACGGCGGGCAATTCTGGATGCACTGCACCGCAGCGGAGGCAACCAGACAAAAGCAGCGAAGGTTCTGGGTATCAGCGACCGTACATTGCGTGACAAAGTACACCGTTACCGCAGGCAGGGCTGTTTGCAGACTGCATAAAACTGCTGCTGAAGAGAAAGGAATTATAGACTAAAAATGGCTGAAATAAACGATACTAAACAACAAAAAGAAGAGCCAAAAGATACACAAGGTGCCAAAAAGTCACTTCTTGGCCGGCTGCTGCCTTTCATAATAATGTTTATTGTTGCTGCACTGGGCGCAGGCAGCGGTTTTGGTCTGAGCAGGTTGTTCGCCGGCGGGTCTGTAAAAACGCCCGATTTCAATTCCGCCAGCACCGGCCAGACCGAACAGAAAGATACTAAAGGTTCGGGGGCAGGGAAATCGGGCAGCTCCTGGTATTATGACCTGGACCCGGTCGTTGCAAATCTCAATGAGCCGAGCGTAACCCGTTATGTAAGTGCATCACTGACCTTCGAGATGAACAGCAGTTATGATGAAAAAAAGGGCAGGGCTTTTCTGGACGAAAAAAAACCGGTCATAATTAACTGGCTGACCATATACCTTTCAGGCCTGTCAATCGAAAATATTCGCGGCGACAAGAACCTGATGAGCATTAAATCGCATATCCGCGAATCCCTTAATGAAATGCTTTTCAGCGGCTCGAAACCGGAAATAAAAGATGTTTTAATTCAGAAGTTCCCCGTCCAATGAGCGATAGTACCATAAACAATTTAACAAAGGAAAGATTGCACCGGCTGTTCAGTGCCATTGGTACTGCCCCGCAGCAGGACCGGCAAATCGAATCAGCAGCGTACAACTGGCGGGAGCCTCATTATTTTAATACTGAGCAGCTTAATAAACTCCGTGTTTTTACTGATAAATTTGCCGGCTTGCTCTGCGAAAAATTCGGCGAGCTTTGCCGTGACAAGTTTGAAGCAACAGCCGGCCCGGTAAGTCAGCATTTTGCAGCCGAGCTTGCAGGCCGGTTAGCAGACGAACAGAAGGATGATTACTATCTGCCTTTCGGTGCAAATCCGGAACATCCGTTCGGTTTTGTCGGTATTCCGCAGCAGACGGCCTGCATCTGGGCAAGGCAGCTTCTGGGTGACAGCGAGACCGAAGACAAACCCGGCAGAAGTTTGTCACAGCTCGAAGAATCGCTGCTGTCGGATATGGCCTGCGCAATAGTCGGCACTTTGGGGAAGTTTTATCCGTCCGGTGAAATAAAACCGGCCAAAAGTATGCTCAAAGGTCAGTGGCCGCTCAGTACCGCAGAGGCCGAGGAACTGTGCAGGGTTGCTTTCAACGTTAAAAAAGTCGGCTCGCAGAGCGACACTGAGTTTTATCTGGCATTAAGCTGCAGCAGACTGGACAATCTGGCCGGCAAAACCGCCGGCAGCGAAAACAAATTATCAGCAGGTGACATTTCCAAAATAATTTACGAGCATCTGGGAAACATCCCTGTGCGTGTAACAGCCCATCTGGCGTCTGTTGAGATTGGCTTCGAGGAGATGCTGAATCTTCAGGCCGGTGACATTATGCTGCTCGACAAGGCCGTACAGGAGCCTGTAACACTTGTTGTGCAGGACCGCGTCTTTGGTTTTGGCAGGCTTGCAAGATGTTCGGACCAGTATGCGGTGGCCGTTACGGCGACAAAATTTCCAAATGCGGCTCAAAATAAAAATCCGGGCGGCGAATCCGCAAAGTCGGTGCCCGGCGTAACTACAATTGGCAGAGGAAAAAAATGACAAATACAGCTCAGGCAGTAATAGAAGAAACCGCAGAAGCAAAGCAGCAATCCAAGAAGCAGGTGCAGTCCGTTGAGCTGCCACAGGTGAACCAGACCGATGTTGCCAGCACAGCAGGAAGCATCGATATTCTGCTGGATATGAATGTCCCGGTTACAGTTACGATAGGCCAGACGGAGATACCCGTGCGCAGGCTTCTTCAGTTGGGCCCAAAGTCGGTGCTGCCTCTGGGCAAGAGCGTCGATGAGCCGGTGGATTTGTATATCAACCAGACCAGATTTGCAACCGCTGATGTGGTGGTTGTGGACGGATGCTTCGGCGTAAAAATAAAAACGATTATCGGAATAAATAAAGAAGAATAGAAAAAATGCAAAAATCAAAATGTAAAAATCAAAATTGTGGAGTCCGCCTTTGGCGGACGACTTCATAAATTTTGCATTTTACACTTTACATTTTGATTTTCTTCCGAAAGGAATTATAATGGCAGGTAAATCGCAATTATGTCCGCCCGCTGCCGCCGAATCGCTGCAGACGTCCCTGACAACCTACAGCAATGTTATTCTTGTTGCGGGGCTGGCGGCGGTTTTCGGCGCTCTTATAATTCCGCTGCATGCCTCTGTCCTCGATTTGCTTCTGGCGTGCAGCCTTTCGATGTCGATGGCGATTCTCATTGTCACCTTGTCTTCGAAAGAGGCACTGGAGCTGTCAACCTTCCCGTCTCTGCTTCTTTTCACCACGCTGTTTCGATTGTCTCTGAATGTGGCCTCGACAAGGCTGATTCTGCTGCAGGGCAACGCGGGCAAAATTATTCAAACGTTCGGCGGTTTCGTGGCCGGCGGCAGCTTCGTGGTCGGCCTGGTGATTTTCCTGATTCTGGTGGTTATCCAATTTATTGTCATTACCAAAGGCGCCGAACGAATCAGCGAGGTCTCCGCCAGATTTACCCTCGATGCTATGCCAGGCAAGCAAATGGCTATCGATGCCGACCTCAACGCAGGAGCAATCACCGAGGTACAAGCCAACGAACGCAGGGCAAAAATCGTCAGGGAGAGCGAATTTTACGGCGCAATGGACGGTGCGAGCAAATTCATCCGCGGCGATGCCAAGGCGGGACTTATAATCGTCGCCGTCAATATCATCGGCGGTATCGCTATGGGTTATTCACGCGGGCTTTCAGTTGCAGATGCCGTCAGGACGTACTCGATATTGTCCATCGGCGATGGTCTTGTAAGCCAACTGCCCTCGGTACTCATCGCCGTCAGTTCAGGATTTCTCGTAACAAAAATATCATCGCAGTACAGCGTGGGGCAGGATTTGTCCCGGCAGTTCCTCAGGTCCAGCCAGCCTCTTATAACGAGCTCGTTCGTTATTGCGGCGATGGCTCTTGTGCCGGGTCTGCCGAAGCTGCCGTTCCTTCTGCTTAGTGCTGCAGCGGCAACGGTCGGCTTCAAAACCGCAAAATCCGAAAAAAGCGACAAAAATAAACAAAGCCCTGCACCGGCACAAAAAGACAAACAGCCAATCGAAGAGCTGCTGGATGTTGACAGAATCTCGGTGCAGGTCGGTGTGCGACTGATTGGGATGGTGGACCCGCGGAAAGGCAGTGCGATTTTTGACCGCATCGGGGCGCTGAGGCGAAAATTCGCACAGCAGCTCGGCATAATTGTTCCGCTCGTCCGGCTGCGTGACAATATAACGCTCGAATCATCGGCGTACGAAATCAGAATCGCCGAGATGCCCGTAGCCAGAGGCAGGCTTGAGCCTGATATGTTTCTGGCGATGGCGCCGGGCGGCACACAAACAAAAATCGAAGGCATCGAAACAACCGAGCCGGTCTATGGACTGCCGGCACTGTGGATAAGTCCTGTCAACAAAGAAAAGGCCGAGCTTGCAGGCTATACCGTGATTGACCCGGAGTCGGTCTTTATTACGCATCTGTCCGAGACACTTCGCACGCACGCAGCGGATTTGCTGAGCCGCGAGGACGTGCAGCTTCTGGTGGACAGACTCCGCAAGACCCAGCCTTCGCTGGTCGGCGAGCTAATCGGAGCCGACAAGGATGTCCCCATCGGCCTGCTCGGACGAGTCCTTAAAAATCTCGTCAGGGACGCAATACCAATCCGAGAACTGTCAACGATACTCGAATGCCTCGGTGAGAATGCATTGAAGGTTAAAAATACTGCGGTTCTGACCGAGCTGGTACGCAAGCGTCTGAACCGGACAATCACCGAGCAATACAAGAAAGAGGACGGCAGGGTCTCAGCCATCACGCTGGAGCCTGCT
>CAZYWY010000062.1:0-8418 GCA_964651605.1 uncultured Pirellulales bacterium
GCGAACATGCAAAAGATGAACTGGCACATTATGCCAAAGGCTGTGTGGACATCGAGTACAAATTCCCGTTCGGCTCAGGCGACTGGCAGGAGCTTGAGGGAATTGCCAACCGCACGGATTACGACCTTCGGCAGCATCAGCGGGGGATGCGGACGCTCAATAAATGGTATGAAAATGACCGTGACCTCTCGAAGGTTGAACTGGCGAGTGAGGCAGAGGACTACAATAAAGGCCCACTGTCTTATTTCGATGATGAAAAGAAGCTGCGATATATTCCTTATGTAATCGAGCCGAGCGCCGGTATGGACAGAAGCACGCTGGCATTTTTGGTTGATGCTTATGATGAGGAAGAGGTTCGCGGCGAGACGAGGAATCTGCTGCGGTTTCACCCGGCATTGGCGCCGGTTAAGGTCGGGATTTTCCCGCTTGTCAAGAAAGATGGTATGCCGGAGATTGCACGGGGAATTTACGATGACCTGAAAAGGTATTTCAACTGTTTCTACGATGAAAAAGGAGCGGTCGGACGCAGATATCGCAGACAGGATGAGGCAGGCACGCCTTTCTGTATTACTGTTGACGGCCAGACGCTGGAGGATAAGACCGTTACAGTCCGCGAGCGTGACTCGATGGAGCAGATTCGCATCGCCACCGACCTACTTAAAACCTACCTGCGGGACAAACTGGATATGTAGCGGGTGCCGCAGTTTATTCTTTTGTTGCGAATTACGGAATAATTCAGTATAAATTTTCAGATATGAAACAAGCAATATCGCATAGCAGACAGCAGGAAACGATGGTTGCTAAAACCTTATGGTTTCGGTCGTTATCAATGGCTGAACGTATGGAGATTTTTTGTGGTTTTACAGATTTGGCCTTGTCGGTCAATCCAAAACTGAAGGAACGAACAAATGCTCAATCGACTACAGGACGTGTTCGGGTTCTTTCTGCAGCACGAGGTTAAGTACGTTATCATAGGCGGAATCGCTTCGGTGCTGTACGGCGTGCCTCGTGCCACTTTCGACATGGACATTTTAATAGAAGCCACTGCCGAAAATGTCGGGCGTCTTTTAACGGCTTTAGAGAAAGCGGGATTCGCCACAGCTACAATGACAGACGTTGAAGATGTACTGGCTAATGAGATTACAGTTTTCAACGACAGAGTCAGAATTGACGTGCAGACAAGCACGCCGGGCATCACTTTTCAGGATGCCTGGAGCCGCCGAAAAACTGTAACCTACGAGGGACAGAAGTTTTTTATTTTGTCAAAGGAAGACCTGATAAAATCCAAGCGGGCTTGTGGATGCGATGTTGATATCGAGGATATTCATCTGCTGGAACTGCCGGACCAGGATGAAAAAAAATCCTGAGGCATTTGCGGAAAAATCGGACATCTAATAAGCCGCAGCTTTTTATTCTGTTTATATTATTTGAGGACAATGAATCAACGGTCTGATTCCCGTTCGTTCGACAATATTGAAGGAAGTTCGGGAGATGGTATGTCGATACCGAATTCAGCCAGTTCAGGAGTTTGTGCCGACAGTTGTCGATAGACAAGCGCCATTGCAACAATGACCGTTGGATACGTTGCGAATATTCCGACGATAAGACAAATCACGCCCAGCCAGTTTATCAAAGCGCATAAAATATTAAAACCAAATAGTTCCCATTTGACGCCCATAGTTGTTCGACCGCTGGCCTTGAGAGCCTGAACCGGTCCAAGACCTCTATCGACTACAAAGTAAAGACACTGGCTGTACTTAATTGCCCAGATTATTCCAGGAATAATAAGTAATATAAAACCACCAAGACAGATAAGAAAGTAAAGAATGGCAGCCCCAAAATATCGCCAGAAACAATCCCAGGCATCAAATAATGTTCCGACAGTCGGCTTTTGTCCATCGCAGAAACTAAGAGCTATTTTGAGGATGCCTATCCCTAACACTATGTTGATTGCCCAACTGAGAAGAACTGTCACAATTCTAAATAATGCAAAAGATGATTTAGAAAGAATTTGAATTGCGATAACATCGAGAATGGTCGGGATATATGTGATGATAAGGAATAAAAAACCCACGCCGACAAAGAACCAGAAATTGGTTTTCATTGTGCGCCAGCCATAACCCAGCACATCGGTGAAATTGAAATATTTGTCTTTCATTGATTTCTCCCTGCAAGTTTTTTTAATATTGCAAATTTCGAATAGATATAACGGTTTTCAAGGATTCGACTCCACTGTCCATATCAGCTTATTTAGGTCTCCCGTTTTGACGAATTCAACGTGGCCATCGACAAATGCGACATTGCAGCCATCGTCCTGGTGATTGTTTGTGGTCAAGATTTCCGGTCCGCCAACCTGGTTCCAGCCGGGAGTGGCCTCAAAGAGCAGGACCATATCAGCAGGAGCATTTCTGCCTAAGTTTTCTACGTTTTTGTTCATAGCATAATTACAGGGGCCTTCGGATGCACCCTTGCAGCGAAACGATTTAGAGGCTAATGCAGCATCTTGCTCAATCAGTAAATCGCACCATTTCTCTGCGGTGGGATATTTGCCATCATACTCAGAGGTATAAAGCAGCATTGCCATTGATAGACTGCGAAGATTCGTGCCGCAAACCATTCTGTATGCAATCTGCCGGGTACGAGCGAGGGCAGGCATTAGAATTCCCATCATTAGTGCTATGGGCAGCAAAGCAGCAGGGGCGGCAATTCCTGCGATGGCAAGACCTTTGCCTTTTAATTGTCCTGCACTTTTCTCGATTTTCACCAGGCCGATGATGCCACAAATTATTGCCGGTATTGCCGTCAGAAAAAGAGTAAAAAAGCTCAAAATGCCAAGCACCAGTGCCGCAATAGCAAGACCGCTTGTCTTGGCATCTGCCACGTGTGGCTGTGAAACGCTCGACATAACCCAACTACAAGACTGACACAACTGTGCATTATCCGGATTTTCTTTTCCACATTTTGGACAGTACATAACATCTCTCCTTTCGTTACAAGAATGACCCGACAACTTATTTCAACTGCTCACTTGCAAATAATAATAGACTGTTTATAATAGTTTGCAAGGATATTTATGAATCAAGAGTATAATTTTATCGGATATATCCTCAGTTGTGACAAGCCGGAGATGTAAAAATGATTCTCGATAGAATTGACAATGCTGATTTTTATGCTGCTTTGCACCCTCGGCTTGCGAAGGCATTTGATGTGCTTAAAAATGGAAAACTGGGGCGAAAAAGAGCCGGCAAATATGCCGTCGATGGCGAAAAAGTTTATTACATTATCTCGCGTTATAAAACCATGCCGATGAGTCAGGGCAGGCTCGAAGCCCACAAAAAGTATATCGATATACAGATTGTGCTGAAGGGCGAAGAAATCCTCGGTTATGCAGATGTTGATGGGCTGACTGCCGCAGAGCCTTATGACAGAAACAAGGATATTGCGTTCTTTAATCAGCCTGCGAAAATGACCACTGCCGTTTTAAAGCCTGGGCTTTTTTGTATCCTTTTCCCACAGGACGCCCATTTGCCTTGCTGCCAATCCACAGAACCATCCGATGTGAAAAAACTCGTCATCAAGGTTCGACTTGTCTGAAAGCAGCCTTTCACAAAATCACTTTCAGGTGTATAATCAGGCTATGAAGACACTGACAAAGGAAATCTGGATGAATGTCCCACAACGCAGGGCGATTGTATCTATCCATAACGAAATCGAGCGGCTGGTCGAACAAAGCGGCGTCAGAGACGGCCTGGTGCTGGTGAATGCGATGCACATAACCGCCTCGGTCTTCATCAATGACAACGAGTCCGGCCTGCACCACGACTATGAGGTATGGCTCGAAAAACTGGCGCCGGAAAAACCACACAGCCAGTATCAGCACAACGGCTATGAGGACAATGCCGATGCCCACCTGAAACGCCAGGTTATGGGTCGCGAGGTTGTTGTTGCGATTACCAACGGCAAACTGCACCTGGGTCCGTGGGAGCATATCTTTTATTATGAGTTTGACGGCAATCGGCGAAAGCGAATTCTTGTAAAAATCATCGGTGAATAAATCTGGATGTTATGAATCTACTTATATTTCTTGGCGGGGTTTTAGTTGTCTCCTTGTCCGGGGCATTACAGCCCGGGCCAATAACAGCAACAGCCATCACGATGGGGGCGAAAAATCGCTGGGCAGGGACATTGTTGGCTGTCGGACACGGCATAATCGAATTTCCTCTGATGGTAGTGATTGTCCTGGGGCTTGGCAAATATTTCGAGCTCCCGCAGTTCCAGATTATCATAGGTTTGCTTGGCGGGGCGTTTCTGCTGATAATGGCGATGCAAACGCTGCGCAGTCTAAAAGCCGGCACCGATACGGAGTCAAAAGCTCTGGCGGGCAAACCGGTCATAGCCGGCATCGTTTTATCTGCCGGTAATCCGTATTTTTTAATCTGGTGGGCAACGGTAGGTATGAAATTGGCTACCGAAGCGAACCAATGGGGGAAATTAGCTTTTATGCTTTTTGCTCTGACTCACTGGTCGGTGGATTTGGTCTGGCTGCAACTGCTGTCCTGGTCGAGTTATAAAGGCTCTACACTGCTTGGCAGGACGGGCTTAAAAACTGTTCTAACTTTTTGTGCCATAGCTCTTCTGGGCTTCGGCCTGTATTTTATTTATAGTGCGGTCGTGCTGACTATTAAGATATTTTAGTATATATAGACCTGTTTTATCTGAATATACTTTCGAGGCCTTTTTTCAGGGCATCTTCGAGCAGTTGTTTGCCCTGGTCTTCGAGCAGCTTACCCAAATCCAACTGAGGCTTGTCGAGAGTACCTGTCAGCGGCAGGGTAATTCTTGAACCCCGTGTCTGCCGGTCTGTTCTTGCTGTCGTGCCTGATGTTGTATAAGGCAGCGTTACCGTCATATCAAGGCTCTTGTCCAGGCCTATAACACCCTTGAAATTTACCGGATTATCGCCAATGTCCATTTGCATATCATCGTATTTCAGAAAGCCGTCCTTGAGAGTAAATTCGGTCGGATGGATTGTAATGACTGTCATTCCGGTGCCCATTATTGAAAGGAGCTGTCCGAGCAGGTTCGATGCCTGCAGCCGAAGCTGAGTTATCGAGACCACACCTGTAAGCTCGGTGCTGTTTTTAGCTTTTTCGTCCAGCGGTATGCTCAGCTTTTCGCAACTGAGATTTGCGATACCGGTGACATTAACTGCATTTGCAAAGATGGGATTGAGATACTGCAGAAGCAGCCGGGTTGTTTTGTCGTTGATGTTGATGTCTTTTACGACCTGCCTCGATTTGGTTGTGGTACCAGACTTGACGGGAGGCATTTTGAATAAAGCTGGCTTGGTCTTAAAATCTGCCTCGGCTGCAAAGTTAAGCTGGCCGTCATTGACTTTTGTGGTGAATGGCGCTATTTCGAGCAGGCCGTTCTTAACCGAAATATTCACATTCGTTGCACCGAGGTTCAGCCCCATATATTCAGCCTTGTCAAATCCCACGGCGGCACCGGCATTGAGATTGGCCAGCAGCAGAGCTGTTTTATCGGCAGGATACTCGCTGGAAAAAGTCAACATATCCTGCCTTTTGCCCGCTACTGTCAGCCCCGCAGGCAGAAAAGGCCCGACAAGCGTACTTAAACTTGTCCAGTCATATACCAGTTGTGCCTGGCCTGTCAGGTTAACTTTGCCGTCCGTGTTTGTCTGGCTAAACTCTGCTTTAGGAATTTTTATCTGGGGGCTGTCCAACTGTACCGATTTGACATAGTATGTCTCCTTTTCCGGATTTATCCCGGCTTCGAGGCTTAATACTACATACTTTTGTTCAAAAGGTTTCTTATCGGGATATGTGAGTTTCAGGTCATCGATTCTTGCTGCGTCTGTCTTGATTACGTAATATTGTCCCTTCGAGCTTATATCTGCATTAGCATCGACTATTCCGGCCAGTTGCATCTCTTTTGGCAGGCCACCAAACATGATTGCGTACGGCAGCAGCTTACTCATATCCAGTTTGCTTACATGGACATCTGCTTTAAGAGGTGTTGTTGACTCTTTGCTAAGAGGCACAATCACATCTTTAGCGATAATGCGGCCGAAACTCGTGATAGCCTGGATTGAATTTACGTTGAGAATATTTTTCTCTTTATCAAAATCTATTGAAAAATCCACATTTGCTTTAGCTTCAGATACGCTACCTTTTTCTTTTGAACCGACAAACAGATTCACAACTGTCGCTGAGCCGCCGGCTGTAATCTTTCGTGCTTCAGTCGAGACAGTCCCGTTGCTGGAAAAATTACCAGCCATCTGATATTGACCGAAATCAATGAACTGGCCTATTTCCGATTGTATTTTCGCCAAATCTGCTTGACCGTCATATTTAATACTCTTCAAGTCACCGCCTGCTTTGATTGTTGTAAAAGGAGCAGTAACATTTATTTGCTCGAATTTCATTGTCTTGCCATCTGCGGTTACGTCAAGTTTGGCTGTAACCGGCCCGGAAAGAGCGAGTTTTTTTTCGTTGAGAGTCCCAGCCAAATCTGTAAGATTTACCTGACCGGTAAGCTTGCCTTGTTCGGCCTGAATATCTCCGCTAAGTTGACCAGCAGTTATTTTAATTCCTTCTTTGATATTTAATGTATGAGTCAACTGCGAAAAAGCCTGAATTAAATCCAATTTGAGACTTCCATCTACCTTGTAATCCCGGCTTGATAAAAACTCGTTAACCGATTTAATTTTAGCCGGTATAGCTCCTTGAGCCTGTATATTGAGAAAATCACTATCAAGGCTGAATTTTTCTATGTTGAGAAGTTGTCCTTTACTCGTAAGTATCACATCGGCAGTTAATTGACTGGTTTTTATTCTATCGCCCTTGAGCTGGGCAGGAGCTATATCCAAATTCGCACCTTTTACAGAGCCGGTGACACTTTCAACACGGCCATCTGTTACTCGGCTTTTCAAATCCACTGAAACATTGCCTTTAGCTGTTATATCGAGACCTGCCAATGCAAAAAGTGACTCCAGGGACTCGATATCCAAATCGTTCACCTCGACAGAGAATTCGCCGGTAGTACCTTCGAGTGTCCAGCCTGTTTTTTTCCCAGGTGTGATTTTACCATTGACCTTAACTTCGGACGGTTTATCGGTCTGCGCAACTGTCATATCGAGGTCGAGGCTTGTTTGCTGGCCCAGCGGTCGAAGTGACGCCTGCGTATTGATATTCGTAACTTCGAGCGTTTTGCCTGCGGTGTCTGTGATTTTTACATTGCCGTCCTTGACAACAAGGTCTGTAGTAAGAGCAATATTTACTGCTTTTGTCGGGACGGCAGTTTTATCGCCGGCAACAACGCTCACCGGTTGCTTTTGCTGTTGTTTAAGATTGATTTGTATTCTCGGCTGGTCGATTGTTGTCATGCCAAACGACAGATTGCCGCCCAGTAATGAGCCGAGGTGAGGCTCAGTGGCGATTTGCTTGACGTTGACGGAGACCTGGCCGAGATTATCCTTAAAGCTGAAATCAGCAACCTTAACGCCTTTCAACCAGCCGACCGACAAGTCGGAGAAATCAGCCCTGCCCGGAATCGACTTATTGACGATACCGAGGATTAGCTGCCTGCCTGTTGCCGAAGAAACAAACGCCGGTGCCGCAAAAAACAGCAACACAAGAATAACAGCAATAAAGATGAATATTCCAAAAAGCAGTTTTTTCCTTATGTTCCTGTGTGGCTTTGTGTTGGAAAGCTCTTGCGTTTTCATATTGAAAACCCCCGCTTAAAAAAATTTCAACAAACAGACAAAACGCTTCACTTAAAGCGTATGCAAACTGGTAAGGATTTTACACTTTTCAATATTTAATTGAGCAGGATTTCGTCGGATTTATGTTTGACGATTTTGTCGGTTTCGTCGGAGTATTTTTTTGTAAGCTCGTCAAGCCTGACTTTGCGTTTGTCCAGGTCGTGTTCCGTGATGAGCTTGGCCTGCTCTTCTTTTTCAAGAGATTTAACCGCATCGCGCCTGATGTTGCGAATACTGACTTTAGTCTGCTCGCCGTTTTTTTTCGTCTGCTGAACAAGCTGCTGTCTTCTTTCGCCGCTAAGAGCCGGGATATTCAATCTGATTACCCTGCCGTCAATTATCGGGGCGATGCTCAAATCACTGTTTTTAATGGCTTTTTCGATTTCTTTGATAGATGTGGGGTCGAACGGCTTGATGATAATTACATCCGCCTGTGGTGCAGCCAGTGTCGCCATCTGTTTTAATGGGGTGGGCGTCCCATAGAAATCCGCTTTTATGTTCTCAACCAGTCCGGTCGATGCACTTCCGCTGCGTACGGTCTTTAGTTCGTTGTGCAGCACCTCAAGTGCCTTTTTCATTTTTAACTCGGTATCATTCACTATCTCTTTGGTAGGCATATTTCTACCTCA
>CAZYWY010000063.1:0-8363 GCA_964651605.1 uncultured Pirellulales bacterium
ACAAAGATATAGGATTTGTTTTTCAGCTTCATCATCTGCTGCCCCAGTGTACCGTACTGGAGAATGTGCTTGTGCCGAGCCTGGCCGAGAACGGACGAACCGGCCGGCAGGATGTACAAAAAAGAGCGCTCGAGTTGCTTGAGCGGATTGGACTGTCTGATTTTCTGCAGTACAGACCTGTGGAACTGTCAGGCGGCCAGCGCCAGCGGACGGCGGTTGTCAGGGCATTGATAAACAAACCCAGGCTGCTGCTGGCGGATGAGCCGACCGGCTCGCTGGATGCTGAATCGGCGGACAATATCGCCGCTCTTCTTGTCGAGCTTAACAAAAGCGAGCAGGTTGCGATGCTCGTTGTAACGCATTCTGTGCATCTGGCAGAAAAAATCGGGCCTGTGATGGAACTGAACAACGGCCATCTTAAAAGCAGGAGTCAGCAATGAACCTGTGGAAACTTGCCTTGAAGGGGCTGCTGTTTTACCGGCGGACGAACATCGGCGTTTTTTTTAGCGTGCTTGTGGGAACTGCCGTTTTGACCGGAGCTTTATTTACCGGCGATTCAATTCGCTTCAGCCTGGCACAAATGGCCCGTGCCAGACTGGGACAGGTGCAAATAGCGGTTGCTCCGCAGCAGAGATTTTTTACAGAAAATCTGGCTGACCGTTTTCAGAACAAATTCGGTGCTATAACTGCGCCTGTTTTGCAATTAAGCGGACTTATCACAAGCAGCGATGGCTCTAAAGGTGCAGCCAGAGTACAGGTGCTTGGCATTGACAGGCGGTTTTTTGAGCTTGGACCGATGGGAATATCTGCTGCTGTTGTAATTCTGGACAAAGATAAGGTTGTATTGAATGAGCCACTGGCTCAAAAACTGGGGGCTAAAAAAGGCGACCAGATTGTTCTGAGAATCGAAAAGCCCGCCCTGATGCCCAGAGAGGCAGCCTTGACGCTGATTACAGATTTAACCGAGGGATTTCGTCTGGAAGTAGGGGACATAGCGGGGTTTTCGCAGTTCGGCAGATTTAGCCTCAAAGCTGAGCAACTCTGGCCTTTGAATGTATTTGTGCCGCTCGATTCGCTGCAGGAAAAGCTCGGCAGGGAGGGTCAGGCCAATATGTTGCTGGTAGGGGAAAACGACAAATTCAAATTCAGTCTGGAGACGGCGAATGAAGCGCTTAAAATAATTTGGCATCTGGAGGATGCGGAACTTGAACTTCGCAGGCTCGATAATCAGGGCGTCTGGGAGCTGCGGAGCAAAAAGGTCTTTATAAACAGCACCTTTGGCCGGGCAGCTTTGAATGCTGCAAAGGATTCGACCGGTATTTTCAGTTATTTCGTAAATGAAATCCGAGTGGGTGACAAGGCTACGCCATATTCAATGGTAACAGCTATGGTTCAATCCGCCGGCGGCATAATACCGGCTGATATGCAGGACGAGCAGATTATTATAAACCAGTGGCTTGCAGATGACCTTGCGGCCTCGGTGGGTGACAGGCTCGAACTCGTTTATTATGTTCTTGATTCGATGCGGAAGATTCAGCAGCAAAGCACGACCTTTAGTATCCGGTCAATCCTGCCGATGGATGGGGCGGCGATTGACCCGCAGCTTATGCCGGATTTCCCCGGCCTGGCGGATGTGAACAACTGCCGGGACTGGAAGCCGGGCGTGGATATTAACCTCGATAAAATACGAACAAAAGACCAGCAATACTGGGACAAATACAAAGGGACACCAAAGGCGTTTATTACCCTATCGGCTGGTCAGAAAATCTGGGCCAGCAGGTACGGCGATTTGACTGCGGTGCGGTATCCGCTGGCTATGCACTCCAGGGACGATATTGCCGCAGCGATTCTGAACTCTGTCGAACCGGCAAACGCAGGGCTGTTTTTTCAGCCGGTTGCCAAACAGGCACAGGCGGCACTTAACAGCACGACCGATTTTGGTATGTTGTTTCTGGGTCTGAGTATGTTCGTGATTATATCGGCTCTGATTTTGACGGGGCTTGTTTTTGTATTCGGCGTCCAGAGCAGAAGCGAGCAAATAGGCCTGCTGCTGGCGGTGGGACTGAAACCATCTCTTGTCAGGAGACTTTTACTCATCGAGGGAGGATTGATTTGCTTTTTCGGTGCAATCGGCGGAATAATAGTCGGGCTGCTTTATACAAGACTAATCATTCTCGGCCTTTCCACAATATGGAGTCAGGCGGTCGGCTTTTCGCAAATTCTCTTTCACGCCGGTACAATGAGTCTTTTTTATGGTTTTCTCGGCTCATCGGTGGTTTCGTTGGCGGCGATATGGCTGAGCCTTCGTGGACTGCTGAAAAAGCCTGCCAGAGAACTTATCTCAGGTGGTTTGCGTTGGGAGTTTTTCATTAAAACAAAATCCGACCAAAAGCCTAAAAGCATTTTCGGGCGAATCTTTGCTTTTTCCAAAGGCCGACTAAGCATCTGGTTCGCAGCAGTTGCCGGCGCAGGGGCAGCAGTTATGATTATCCTTGCGGGCAAAAATTCATCAGGCAATGCAACCGATACTTTCTTTTTTGCAGGGACTTTGCTTTTGATTGCCGCCCTGGGTTTGACCGACGGGATTTTGAAAATCATCGCAGGCAGGTCCGGCGGAGTTCTTACCAGTCTGGCAGGGCTTGGCCTGAGAAATTCCACGAGGCGAAGAGGACGCAGCCTGGCAGTTGTGATGCTGCTGGCCTGCGGAGTCTTTATGGTTATATCCGTCAGCGCAAACAAAACCAGCCCGCCGAAAGGAATCCAAAGTGCAGACAGCGGCACGGGCGGTTTTACCCTGTATGGCGAATCGACCATACCGCTGCTCCAGAAGCTCGATGACAGCTCCGCAATTAAAGAATTGGGGCTGGATGAACAGCTTATGCAGAATGTGGCAATAGTGTCTATGCGTCTCCATCAGGGTGATGATGCGAGCTGTCTGAATCTCAATCGCCCGCAGATGCCGCAGGTGCTGGGTGTTGAGCCGTCGCTGCTGAAAAAACGCGGCTCATTCAGTTTTGCTGACGTTGTTTCTGCACAGGATGCACAGGCTACCGGCTGGGAACTGCTGGATGCAAATTTCGGTGATGATATTGTGCCTGCTGCCGGTGATTACAATACTATTGTCTGGTCGCTTGGCAAGAAACTAGGCGATACGATTGATTATGTGGATGACCGAGGCAGGCCTTTTAAGTTAAAAATCGTAGCAATAGTCAAAAGCTCAATCCTGCAGGGCAGCCTTATTGTCAGCGATAGTCAATTCATCAGGCGGTTTCCTTCGGATGAGGGCTACAGGGTTTTTCTTATAGATGCCCCGCAGGCAAAGGCCTCCGCATTGGCAGAGCATCTTACAATCCGCCTGGCTGACTATGCAATGGAACTGACGGATTGTTCTGCCCGGCTGGCGCAGTTTATGGCTCTGGAAAATACGTATCTGTCGATATTCGGCATGCTCGGGGCTTTGGGTTTGTTTTTGGGCAGCATCGGCCTGGGGCTGGTCGTGCTTCGCAATGTGCTGGAGCGAAGGGGTGAGCTGGCAATGCTGCGGGCGGTTGGCTTCAATAAAGCAACTATTAAAAAGCTGCTGTTCGAGGAACACGCCGGTCTTGCGATTTGCGGATTGTTTTTCGGGGCGGTTTCTGCTATGCTTGCGGTAGTACCGGCATTGAAAAGCCGGCCGGCACAGATGCCGTTTATTACGATATTTGCCATAGCCGCCAGTGCGGTGTTCTGGATATGGCTTGCAGCTTATATTGCGACGCCGGTTAATTTTATTGATGCTCTTAGGGACGAGTAAATGACAGTTAAAACTCAGCAGCGAAAGATTGACTTTTTACTTTTTAGCCCTGCGATATTGCCGGCAGGGGCGCTGGGTATTATTGGGATTGCGTTGATATATTTCTGGGTGGATCCCGGCAGCATGAGCGGTTTTACAGAACGTCTGCCCAAGCCGCAGGATTCGGCTGGTGCCGTTGCAGTTCAGGAGCAGGCTGGTCCGAAATATGGCAGGCTGGTGCAGTTTGAAGGCAAGGCTGCGGATTTGCCCGGCACCTGGCCCGGTTTTCGCGGAGCAAATCTCGATGCAATATGCAGCGATGGTGTCAATCTTGCCAGAAGCTGGCCCGAAGCAGGACCGAAGGAGCTCTGGTCGGTCGAGCTGGGAGAGGGCTATGCCGGTGCTGCCGTGCTGGCAGGACGGGTCTATGTGCTGGATTACGACCAGAAGAACAAGTCTGATGCTGTCCGCTGTTTTTCGCTTGCAGATGGAAAGGAAATCTGGCGATATTCCTACCCCGTTAATGTAAAACGCAATCACGGAATGAGCAGGGCAGTGCCGGCTGTTACCGAAAAATACCTCGTAACAATCGGCCCGAAATGTCACGTCTGCTGTCTCGATTCGGCAAGCGGCGAGTTTCGATGGGGTTTGGACCTGGTTGCGGATTTCGGGGCGACTGTCCCCGACTGGTACAATGGCCAGTGTCCGCTAATTGACGATGATAAAGTGATTCTTGCCCCCGCAGGCAAAGTGCTAATGGCAGCGGTCGAATGCAGCACAGGCAGAATGATTTGGCAAACGCCGAATCCGGAACCCGACAATCTGAAAATGTCACACTCCTCGATAGTACCGGTTAAATTCGGTGATACTAAAATGTATGTCTATTGCACAAGCAACTCGGTGGTCGGTGTTTCAGCTCAGGACGGCTCACTGCTGTGGACATATTCCGATTGGGGTAGAACTCTTGCCGTTGTCGCTTCGCCTTTGCCAGTTGGTGACGGCCTGATTTTTCTGTCCGGCGGTTATAACGCAGGAGCAAAGATGATTCGTCTGAGCAGGCAGAATGGGCAAATCACAGTTGAGCCTGTTTTCAAGCTCAATTCAACGGTTTTCGGTTCGGAGCAGCAGACCCCGATTCTATACAATGGTTATATCTACGGCCTGCGACCGGACAGGCAGTTTGTCTGTCTTGACCTGGCCGGCAGGCTCATCTGGAGCAGTTCGGATGCCCATCGTTTCGGCTCGCGCGGGTTGGGTCCCTATTCAATAGCTGACGGCCTGATTTATATACTCGATGATGACGGTCTGCTGACACTGGCACAGGCTGGGCCCGATGGTTACAACCAGCTTGCACAGGCCAGAGTCCTCGAAGGCCACGAGGCCTGGGCGCCGATGGCCTTTGCCGCCGGCAGACTGCTCGTGCGGGATTTTAACCGTATGGTCTGTCTGGATATTGCCGAATAATAACAGACGTAGATTCTCTCAACAAGATGCAAGGCAATATACGAATTGTGTTATAATCTATTTTATAAAAACAGGTTTTTTACTCACATCTTTTCTGATAAGAATGTAATATTTTTGCCGGCTGGGCCGGTCTCGAATAGATGAATTTTCTTTGAGTCAATATACATTTTTACCGGGTTGGTGAGGTCAAACTGCGGGCTTTTAATAACAGAGGCGATGTATTTGCCTGAGTCGGCGAGGTTAAAGTAAATATCTGTTCTGCTGCCTACAGGCTCGATGGTATCAACCGTAGCTGAAATTGCGTTATTTTCCTGCCCGGCAAAGTTTGACATAGAAATATTTTCAGGTCTGACGCCCAGAAGAATTTCTTTGTCACGATAATCATAAATCTGATTATTCAGGCTCTTTGGCAACTCAATAAGCTCCCTGCCAGTTAGAAAGCATGCTGAATCATTCTTAAATGTCAGCAGGCCCGCAAAAAAATTCATAGGCGGCGTTCCAAAAAAACCGGCAACAAATTTATTCACCGGCTGCTCATAGACCTGCACAGGTGAGGCAATCTGCTGAATGACACCATCCTTCATTACACATAACTGCTCGCCCAGAGTCATAGCTTCGGTCTGGTCGTGAGTGACATAGATGATTGTAGAGGCCAGTTTCTTATGCAGTGTTTTAAGCTCAGCACGCATTGCAAGCCGCATTCCGGCGTCAAGATTACTTAGCGGCTCATCCAAAAGAAATGCTTTGGGGTTTCTGACAATTGCTTTGCCTAAAGCTACCCGCTGACGCTGGCCGCCGGATAATGCCCGCGGCTTGCGATTTAGCAGTTGTTCGATACCGAGCAATTTTGCTGTATCCTTAACAGACTTTTTTATTTGCTGCTTCGGCAATTTGCGCATTTTAAGTGCAAATGCCATATTCTGCTCAGCGGTCATGTGCGGATATAAAGCGTAATTCTGGAAAACCATCGCAATGTCACGGTCTTTGGGTGATAAGTCATTAACCAAAGTATCATCAATATAGATGTTGCCTTTATCTGCTTTTTCCAGTCCTGCAGCCAGACGCAGAGTTGTGGTTTTGCCGCAGCCGCTCGGCCCGACAATCACCACAAACCGGCCGTCGGCGACATCGAGGGTGAAATTCGATACGGCGGTTATTTTGCCGTCAAAAACTTTGGTTATATTTTCAAATAAAACACGAGCCATATTCGATAGTAAAGATAATTTAAAAGATGTGTTTTCTCAGTCTTCGCCGGGCAGCAGCAAGAAACAAAACGCCGATTACGCAATAACAAACCATACAAACTAATATAAAGGCGGTATAATCAGACATATTCATATCTGGGAACGCCACACCTTGATAAGGAGTTCTGTTGCTTTTATAACGTTGCACTGTTGCTATTATAGTATTTATGACCTGAAAAAATGGATGTATATCCATGCAAAAGCCCAGCGAGTCATCGTGAAATTCAAATATTGCACTAATAAATGCCATTGACATTGGGAACAAAGCCCAGATTGCAGCGGCCAGGACAAAATTCATAACTACAGCGGTTGTAGTGTGTTTAAAGCAGCTGCTAAAGAAAATCCCCGTGCAGGATAGTAATATTATTACCCCGATAGCAACAAAGCCAATCTGGACGAAAGCGACAGGATGAATAATTCCTGCATAGATAAAAATAGCCAGGTGAATAAATAAAATTGCCCAGACCGGCAGCAATCTGCGCAAGCTGCCGAGGAATTTGCCTGTTAATATATCCCTGTCTTCAATAGTCGTTGTCAAAAGTAAAGGCCAGGCCTGCGCTTCTTTCTCGGATGTTATAGTCGTGGCAGGTATTACTATTGTGTCTAAAACTGCCAATGTAAAAAAAACAAAAACATAGACTATCTGAACGTCATCTTCCTTCAATATTCTCTCTTTTGCACATAGCCAATAAGTAAAACATAACAAGCCCAGCATAACAATCAGAGAAATAATTTTCATAATTTTATGCCGACCAAGCATTGGGAATCTCATTTCCTTCCAAAGAACAGGGGGGCCTATGACTGCTCTGATGGCTGCTGTTGAAGGCCTTAATTCTTCGGTTGTTTTTTTCTTGGAGAGACCTTTATCAGGAAGAAAGAACGTCTGTCCTGTTGCCTGGCGCAGCGCCACCTTGCGTACCAGAATCATTGACAGTAATAAGAGGACACCGGAAACAGCTAATATAATACCACAGTGCAAAGGCCAGACAAAAAACGGCCCGCTGGACATCGCACGCGGCTCTAAAAAAGTCAGCATATTCATAAACATATTGAGGTAGGGACTTGGCAAAAACAGAATGCCCAGTATATATCTCTCAGGTATAATATTCCGCCAGTGCATTACTTCCCAGAGCAGCATTGTCATAATTGGAAATAGTGCAAAAACAACGCCGACTGTGAAAACAACCATAATGATTACGACGTAGGCTCTGCGGCAGAATATTGAATAGAACAGGCTCAATGAGCCGACAAGAATCATCGCACATAGAGTTATACACAGGCTGGAGATAATATAATCCCAGGGGACGCCTCCGAAAATTCGCACAATTGCCAGCAGCGGCAGACTAATCGCCAGCAGCAGGATTAGCTGCAAAAGTCTGCTGAGCAACTTTCCCATAACGATTTGAAAACTGTTGATGGGCGTGGTCATCAATATGCCGAGAGTCTTGTGATATATTTCATCGCTGATAGCATTGCTGAGCATTACACAGGCAAGTATCTGACCGGCACAAAACTGGAACCAGACAATAAAAGCTACGATTTCCTGTCCGGCAGCCGACATTCGTGATGCTCTATATATGGATGAGCCGCTGTTTCTTACCATCGCAACCCAAAATAATACTAAAATTGAGGTCAACAGCGACACATAAGCAAACCGCAGGACATAATTTCTGCGTCGTCGGCTGGCTACTCTTAGCTCTTTTTCAAAAATTGCACCAGTCAGCCAGGTCAGGCTTAGAAAGCTCACCAAATAATTTTTCAATGTTGTTACCATATCTATCCCAAAAATTGTCATTCCCGCGAAAGCGGGAATCCACTACTGCGATATAATAACTGGATACCCGCCTTCGCGGGTATGACAGTTTGAGTAATTAAAAAATATT
>CAZYWY010000064.1:0-8362 GCA_964651605.1 uncultured Pirellulales bacterium
AAAAATTAAGTTGCAGGCGCCGGGCGGTCAGGCGACGCCGGCCCCGCCGATTGGCCCGGCACTGGGTCAGCACGGCGTTAATATTGGGCAGTTTGTCTCGCAGTTCAATGAGCGGACAAAAGAATTTAACGGTACTATCGTGCCGGTAATCATAACTGTCTATACCGACAAGAGTTTTACTTTCGAGCTTAAAAGTCCGCCGGCAGCGGTTTTACTCAAGCAGGCTGCTGAGCTTGCAAAAGGCAGCGGTACGCCAAACAAGGAAAAGGTTGGCAAAATCACCTCTGCACAATTGCGTAAAATCGCAGAGACAAAGTTCAAGGATTTGAACGCATTTGAAATAGAGCAGGCGGAAAAAATTATAAGAGGCACCGCACGCAGTATGGGCATTGAAATAACTGATTAGCCTGGTATTGGGGCGATTGAATTTTTTTGAGATGAAATTATGCAGGTTAGAAGCAAAAGATATAAGAAAGAAGCACAGCAGGCAACTACCGAACCGCTGACTGTACAGGCAGCGGTCGAAAAGGTAAAATCGTTTAAGTCGGTCAAATTTGACCAGAGTATAAACTGCGTTATTCACCTGGGCATTGATGCCAAGCAGGCTGAACAGTCTATACGAGGCTCATTATCACTGCCGCACGGTATAGGCAAGCAAAAGAAAGTCATTGCTTTCTGTGAGGAAACCGACATTGAAGCAGCCAAAGGCGCCGGTGCGATAGAGGCAGGCTGTGATGAACTGATGAAGAAGATTACAGACGGATGGATGGATTTCGATGTCGCCATCGCCTCGCCTAAGGTAATTGCCAAAATAAGCAAGCTCGGTCGAATCCTCGGCCCGCAGGGCAAGATGCCTTCACCCAAGAACGGCACGGTAACCGCCAATGTGGCTACCGCCGTTACTGAATTTTCCGCAGGCAAAATCGAATATAAAAACGATGCAGGGGGCAATGTTCACGCAATTGTCGGCAAGCAGAGCTTCGAGACCAACAAGCTCGTTGATAATATCGAGGCGTTCATATCGCATATCAAGAAAAGCAAGCCGCAAACAGCAAAAGGCACTTATATAAAGAAAATATGTATTTCCGCGGCGATGAGTCCGGGCGTAATGATAGTTAATTCCTGAAAATTGTAAATATATAAATCCTGAATAGATGAGAATCGAACAATGAGTAAATATGTTAAGTCATTACTGCAGAAAGAGCTGCAAAAACAAGTTACCGACAACAAAGTCAGTGACTTTTTAGTTGTAAGTATAATGGGCTTGGACGGCGTTAATAATAATCTTATGCGGTGCAAGCTCAGGGAAAAAGGCATAAATCTGCTGGTGGTTAAGAACACACTGTTCAAGCAGGTGCTTCGCGAACAGAAAATGGATTCTGCTGCGGAGCTTTTTACTGGGCCTCGTGCCGTAGTTTATGGCGGCGACAGCATAGTTGACCTTGCAAAAGAAATAGCCAAATGGTCCAGGAAAAATCCGCAGGTGGAGATAAAAGGTGCATTTCTTGAAGGTTCAGCCCTTGATTCAAAAGCAGCGGCGGAGCTTTCAAGGATGCCTTCGCGTAAGGAATTGCTGGGGCAGATAGTAGTATTGTCGCAGTCAACGGCTCGGAGACTGGCTGCTATAATCGCATCTCCTGCCGGTGTCATTGCCGGTTGTATTGAAACGATTGCAAAAAAAGAGGAAGAGAAAAAAGTTGCATAACAGAGTTTAAGAAATTGTCTGAGCGGCTGCCCCTGTCCTCAAGAGAAGGGTTAAATGAAACGGTGGAGTTTCAGCTATCGCCGGACGTTAATCAAAGATAGGAGTTAAATAGAAATGTCAGAAGAAGCAAAAACCTGGAGTAATGAAATAAAGACACTCGGCGACCAAATCGTCAAGCTGACCCTGATGCAGGCAAAAGAGCTGGGTGATTATCTTAAGAGTGAGTACGGTATTGAACCGGCTGCCGGCGGCGCAGTTGTTATGGCAGGACCTGCTGCACAGGCAGGGGCAGCGGAACCGGCTGAAAAGACCACCTTCGATGTGGTGCTTAAAGAATTCGGTGACAAGAAGATTCAGGTAATCAAGGAAGTCAAGGAGATAACAAGTTTGGGTCTGAAAGAGGCCAAAGACCTTGTTGATGCACTGCCCAAAGCTGTTAAGAAGGGCGTCAGCAAGGACGAGGCTGAGGCTGCGAAAAAGAAACTCGAAGCCGCCGGTGCAGTTGTCGAATTAGCTTAACAAAATGTAGATGAGTAGATGGGTAGATGAGTTATATTTCATCTGCACATTTGTTCATTTGCATATTTATGTTAGAACCAATTATTTATTTTATGATGCTGGAGACAATCAATGCGTCATATCAACGCGGGAAAAACTGTACGTAATTTTGGCAAAAGCCGCGATGCCGTAGAAATTCCGAATCTGGTGGAAATCCAAAGGAAAAGCTACGACCATTTTTTGCAAAAAGACGTTGCGCCGACAAAGAGAAAAAACGCCGGCATAGAAGCTCTTTTCAGAGAGATTTTTCCGATTGAAAGCTACGATAAAAAAATGCTTCTGGAATATCTCTATTATGAGCTGGAAAAACCGCATTACACAACTACCCAGTGCCGGCAGTTAAGGCTGACTTATGGTTATCCGCTCAAGATATGGTGCAGGCTGCGCAGGAGCGATGGCCAGGATTTGGCTGAACAGGCTATATATCTTGGTGAAATACCTGTAATGGTAGGCGGCGGTGAGTTTATCATAAACGGTGCGGTGCGTGTAATAGTTAATCAGTTGCATCGCAGTCCGGGCGTGGATTTTCTCATCGAAAATAAAGAGGGCGACCGGGTGCTGCACGGCGGCAGAATCATACCCGAAAGAGGAAGCTGGATTGAAATCAGCGTTACGAACAAGGATATTCTTATTGTCCGAATCGACCAGTCCAGCAAAATACCTGCGACGGTTTTTCTGCGGGCGATGTCCGAGGAGTATGGCACGACACAAAACATTCTCAGGTTGTTCTATCAGACAGAGAAAGTTCCTGTAGATAAGCTGACGCCTGAAATGTGGGCAGTAGAGCCTATTGCCGATGAGCAGTCCGGTGAAATTATTGTCGATAGCGGCGCACAAATCGGCGACAAGGTTTCTATAATAAAGGCTGCTTTTGATGAGCAGGCCAGGCCGAAATCGAAATCGAAATCGAAAACAGCGCAACCTGCTGCTTTTGAGGTTATTTCAAATGTCAAGGATATGCTCATTCTTAATACCCTTGGCGAAGATGACTGCCAGAACGGCAAGCAGGCTCTTCTGAAATTTTATATGAGACTGCGGGCAGGCAATCCACCGAACGAAGAAAAGGCTGCGGCTTTTTTTGCAGAGAAGTTTTTTGATGCAAATCGTTACAGATTAGGTAAGGTAGGGAGGTTCAGGCTGAACCGCAAGTTCAATCAGACCGTGGATGAATCGGAAATGACCCTGAGGCCGGAGGATTTCCTGAACACGATGAAATATATCATTGCCTTACGCAATGACAAAGGAGAGGTGGACGATATCGACCACCTCGGCAACAGAAGGCTGCGTACGATAGACGAGCTTGCGGCAGATGAAATAAGAAAGGGTCTGCTGAAGCTCCGCAGAACAGTTCAGGAGCGAATGAGCATAAGGCGTGAGTCCGAGGAAGCTATACATATTGCCGATTTGATTAATTCCAAGAGTGTTTCGAGCAGTATCAATTATTTCTTTGGACGCGGCGAATTGAGCCAGGTTGTTGACCAGACCAATGCTTTAAGTCAGTTGACTCACGAAAGACGTCTGTCGGCACTTGGGCCTGGCGGTCTTAATAGAAGGCGTGCCGGCTTTGAGGTTCGCGATGTTCATATAAGCCATTACGGAAGGATATGCCCGATTGAGACGCCCGAAGGAACGAATATCGGCCTGATAGCGTCACTGGCAATATTTTCGGCGATTGATGAATACGGATTTTTGCTTACACCGTATCGAAAAGTTGTTAAAGCAAAAGTAACCGACGAAGTGGAATACCTCCGCGCCGATGAAGATATGAGGGCGGTAATAGGAGCCCCCAACATATTTGACCCCAAGACTGGGGCAATCAATGACGAACGAGTCCTTGCTATGAAGAGCGGCGAGCTGGCTCAGGTGGCCCGCGAGGATGTTAATTATGTCGATGTCTCGACGAAACAAATCGTAGGTGTATCGGCTGCTCTTATTCCGTTCCTCGAGCATGACGATGCCAACCGTGCCTTGATGGGTTCAAACATGCAGCGACAGGCCGTTCCTCTGCTGAGGGCTGAACAGCCGCTTGTATGTACCGGTATGGAGGATGTTGTCGGCCGTAATTCGAGTATGGTTGTCTGCGCTCATACAGGCGGGACAGTTACAGCAGTTGATGCCACCAGGATAGTCATAAATCATACGGACGAATATCCCCTTGCGAAGTTTGAGGGGCTTAACGAAAGAACCTGTCTTAATCAGACCCCGATAGTACAGTTGAATCAGAAGGTAAAAGCCGGCCAGGTTATTGCGGACGGCGGCGGCACAGCCAATGGTGTGCTGGCGCTGGGTAAAAATGTCCTTGTCGGTTTTGTTTCCTTCGACGGCTTTAACTTTGAGGACGCAATCATTGTCAGCGAAAAATTATGCAAAGACGACAGTTTTACGAGCATTCATATCGATGAATTCACCGCTGAAGTTCGCGAGACCCGCCTGGGCAAGGAAGAATTCACCTGCGATATACCAAATGTAAGCGAAAAGATGCTCCGCAATCTTGATGAGTATGGCGTAATACGCGAAGGAACGAGGGTTTGTCCGGGTGACATTCTGGTCGGTAAGGTAGTTCCAAAGAGTAAAACCGAACTTACGCCTGAGGAAAAACTGCTCCATGCGATATTCGGCAGGGCAGGTGAGGATGTTAAAAATGATTCGCTTGAGCTGCCCAGCGGATACGAAGGGGTAGTGATAAAAACGGAGCGATTCACCAGACGCGGCGCCGGCAGCGAAGAGCAAAAAAAGGTGCTGACTGCCCAGATTAAAGAATATGAAAAGCAGGTTACCTCAAAGATTTGTATGATATTCAGACAGATGATGGAGGAAATACACAGCAAGCTCGAGGTAACCGTTATTGACCCGTCAACTCGGCAGAAAGTCGGCGCCAGCGTGGATGACGAAGTGATATATGAGCAGGTTGAAAACTTCAACGTCAAGTGGATTAAACCTGCTGCATTGCGGGACGATGTGCAGAAAGTCGCCGACAAATTCCTGGGCAAAATACAGGAAATTCAGGAAGAAAAGAAAAGCAAAATTGCTAATATTAAACATGGCGATGAACTGCCCAGCGGCGTTTTGCAAATGGTGAAAATTTATGTCGCCATTAAGAGGACACTTTCCATCGGTGACAAAATGGCCGGCAGACACGGCAACAAAGGCGTCATCGCCAAGATTATGCCGCAGGAGGATATGCCGTTCCTCGAGGACGGGACGAGCCTGGATATATTGTTGAATCCGCTTGGTGTCCCCAGCAGAATGAATGTCGGTCAAATTCTCGAAACACATTTGGGGTGGGTGGCCAAAGTGCTTGGTTTTACGGTTGTTACGCCGGTTTTTGACGGTGCGACCGAAGAGGATATACAGAACCTTACAGCCGAGGCAAATGTGCTTATGAGCAGGCGCAAAGCCGAGCTTAACGGAGACAGGCAGACCCCGCCGGAGAATGAATTTTTTATCAACGTGCCGCCTACACTCAAGACGCAGTTATATGACGGCAGGACCGGCAAGCCGTTCGACCAGCAGGCGACTATCGGATATATCTATATGATGAAACTGCATCACCTGGTCGATGACAAAATCCACGCCAGAGCCACGGGGCCTTACAGTCTTATTACTCAGCAGCCTCTTGGCGGCAAGGCCCGGACAGGCGGTCAGCGGTTCGGAGAGATGGAAGTCTGGGCACTGGAGGGTTACGGTGCATCCTATACCCTTCAGGAGATGCTTACTGTAAAGAGCGACGATGTCGAGGGACGAACCAAGATTTATGAGTCGATAGTTAAGGGGCAGAACAGCCTGGAGGCCGGCACACCGTTGTCTTTTGACGTACTTTGCAATGAAATGAGAGGTCTGTGCCTCAACATCCAGCTCGAAAAGAAAAAACTGGGAAGCGCTGTTTTGTAGCGTTTAGCTTGCAGGAATTCGTAATTCTGAATACTGGGTTCTCAATCTAAGGGGATTTCAATGGTAGGAAGTATATACGACCGGATTAACGATTATGGCTCGGTAAAAATCTCGTTGGCAGGCCCGAATGATATTCGCAGTTGGTCATTTGGTGAGGTTCGCAAGCCGGAGACTATTAACTATCGTACATACCGGCCTGAAAAGGACGGCCTGTTCTGCGAGCGAATATTCGGCCCTGAGCGCGACTGGGAATGCGCCTGCGGCAAATATCGCGGCACCAAGTTTAAAGGCATTATCTGCGACCGGTGCGGCGTAAAAGTTACTCACAGCAGGGTTCGCCGCAAACGTATGGGGCATATCAACCTGGCAGCGCCGGTAGTGCATATATGGTTCTTTAAGGCCGTACCGAACAGACTGGGCAACCTGCTGGCGATGAAATCCACAGACCTTGAGAAGATTATATACTTCCAGGAATATGTTGTTACTGATGCCGGCGACAGCCCGCTCAAGGCCGGCCAGTTGCTCAGCGAGGATGAATACCGGGACGCTACGAACAAATATGGGGCATCGTTCAAGGCGTCTATGGGGGCTGAGGCTATAAGGACTCTGTTGGAGAAGCTCGACCTTGAGAAAATCGCAGCAGAACTGAGGCAGGCTATTATCAAGACCAACAGCAAGCAGAAAATAAAAGACCTGACCAAGCGTCTTAAGACCATAAACCAGATTCGTTTCAGCAACAATAAGGCACAGTGGATGGTGCTTGAGGTGGTGCCGGTTATACCGCCCGACCTGAGACCTCTGGTACTTCTGGAGAGAGACAATTTCGCAACCAGCGACCTGAACGACCTGTACAGGCGAATTATTAACCGCAATAACAGACTTAAAAAGCTGATGGACCTCAATGCGCCGGAAGTAATTATCCGCAATGAAAAGCGTATGCTTCAGCAGGCGGTGGATTCGCTGCTTGACAACGGCCGATGCAGGCGTTCGGTTTTGGGCAGCAACAACAGGCCGTTGAAATCCCTTACGGATATGATAAAGGGCAAACAAGGCCGATTCCGCGAAAATCTGCTGGGCAAACGTGTGGATTACTCAGCTCGTTCAGTAATTGTTGTCGGGCCTGAGCTGAAACTATATCAATGCGGCCTGCCGAAAAAAATCGCACTTGAGCTTTATCAGCCTTTTATTATTCGCAAGCTGAAACAGCACGGACTGGCTGATACAATTAAAAGCGCCAAGAGGATGATTGAAAGGCGTGACGAGCAGGTCTGGGACATTCTCGAAGAGGTAATTCATCAGCATCCGGTGCTGCTGAACAGAGCCCCGACTCTGCATAGAATGGGTGTGCAGGCCTTTGAGCCGGTGCTGGTCGAGGGCAATGCCATTATGCTTCATCCACTGGCCTGCAAAGGTTTCAACGCAGACTTCGATGGTGACCAGATGGCGGTTCATCTGCCTCTGAGTATCCAGGCGCAGGCTGAAACGCAGATTCTGATGATGACTACGGCGAATATTTTCTCGCCCGCCAACGGCTCTCCGATGGTAGGTCCGTCTCAGGATATGGTGATGGGCAACTATTATCTGACGTTTATGGACCCCAGTAATGATGTCGAGATAGGGAAGATGAAGTTGTTCAAGGATACTTATGAGGCGATGATGGCGTATGAGCTGGGCAAAATCAAAATTCACACGAAAATCAGAGTTCGGCTCGGCAGTGAAAAAATGGTCGTGGGCGATTCGGGCAAATCAACTGCGGAACGTAGAATCCTCGTTACGACAGTGGGACGTTGTATATTCAACGACATACTGCCGGCCGGGATGCCGTTCTACAACATAACAATGTCACAGAAAAAGCTCAGCAGGGTAATCAGCGACTGCTATGAGTATTCAGGCTCTTATCAGACTGTAATGCTGCTCGATAAAATAAAGAACATCGGTTTCAGGCATGCTACACTGGCGGGACTGAGCTTCGGTTTGACGGACCTGAAGATTCCGCCTCGCAAGCAGGAAATTATCGACCAGACTGAAAACAGGGTCGGCAGGATATTGGCCAATTACAACAACGGAATTCTGACCGAAGGTGAAAGATACAACCAGGTAATCGATGCCTGGACAAATGCCAGAGTTGCGGTAACCAACGAAATGATGCGTTGTCTGAAGGAAGATACGACAGCGGACGGCAGGCCTTGCCTGAACCCGATATATCTT
>CAZYWY010000065.1:0-8015 GCA_964651605.1 uncultured Pirellulales bacterium
GTAATAGTGGTTCTCCTGTTGTTTCAGTCAAGTCCGACCAAATACAGATATTGGGGATGGTAAAATCGTACAAGCCAGATACTATAACATTATTTGATGAAAATCATAAACGTGTTGCTATTCTTCCTTATAATTCTGGTTTGGCCCTGGCCATTACTGCTGATGAGATATTAAAGTATATTTCTAAGATCAAGTATTAGCCATTTTGTATTTGGATATATTCGTTTAGTAAAGTTGGTTGGGCTTTAGCTATTGCGGGGCATATTTATTATAACAAGAACTGCCAACAGGATAATATTTGTTGCGAAGGAAGTTGAAACAGGATATTATTTGTCAAAAGATAATTAGTAACTGATTCAAACTGTCATACCCGCGCAGGCGGGTATCCAGTAATTTATCGAAGCAGTGGATTCCCGCTTCCGCGGGAATGACATAGGAGACATGGGAACGACAACTTTTAGGAACTTATTGAAAAATATTTTATGTTTTTTTTTATATTATTGAGGAAAGAATATATGAAACAATTAATGGTATCGGTAATTATCCTAATGTCAGCCGGTCTGGTCATCGCCTCCGAAGATGCTAACAATACGGCGTTATCTTTTAAGAAGTCTTCTTTCGAGGTAGGGCCGGAAATATTTTTTCATAGATATAAAGAGTCGGGAATGAAAGATGAAGGCGTGTTCTATGGGATAAACATTAAAGCCTATGAACGTAAATGGGTAAATCGGGCGCCTGAAAAAGTGAACGAAGGAATCAAAGGGATGTTCGGCGGCGAACTGGAATTTGCTTATGGGCAGGTTGATTATGACGGCCACTTGCTTGACGAAGATAATACGCCCTACACCGTGGACGGAATAGATGACTTTCTGATAGATGCCCGATATTTAATTGGTGTTGATGTTACGCCGAAAAATATTTTAGAGACGCTTTACTCTGGAATCGGTTACAGGTTCCTGCAGGACGATTCTTCTTTTGACCCTGCCGGATATTTAAGAAAGTCGAACTATCTTTATATTCCACTCGGGCTGAAAATAGAACGTGGCTATAAAAACGGATTGTCACTTGGCGGCAGTGTAGAGATTGATTTGCTTGTATATGGCCAGCAGTACAGTAAAATTGATAACCTTAGAATAAGGAACCACCAGGATGCCGGTGTTGGTGTACGTGCAGCCGTTGATATCGTCAACAGAGGTAAAAATTCAAATTTTAAGATTCAACCTTTTATAAAGTATTGGAATTTTAATGATTCAGAGGACAAGCACGGATATTACGAGCCTGACAACAAGACCGTTCAAATTGGTATCCAGTTCGTATGGTCTTTCTAAATGAAATTTCTCTGGACAAAGACAAAGCCGGCGAGCAAGGCCCGGCCTATAACAATTCAAACAGCTTTAACTATCCCACTTCAGCTTCTTTGACTTTCTGCCAGAGCAGTTCGGCCAGTTCCTTTACGCCCGCACCTGTAACCGCTGAGACCGGATGAATTTGCCGCCCAAGCCCTGCCCGCAGCCGCTCAACGATTTTGCCGTCTGGGTCGAGGTCAATTTTATTAACGACAATCACCTCCGGCTTCTGAAACAAAACATCGCTGCAGCAGGCCAGCTCCTTGCGGATAGTCCGGTAGTTCTCCAGCGGGTCGCTGCCGTCCGCCGGGACGCAATCGAGGATATGTGCGATGATTTTCGTTCTTTCGATGTGTTTCAAAAATTCAAAGCCCAGCCCCGTTCCCTCGTGGGCGCCTTCGAGTAGGCCGGGAATATCCGCCATAACAAACCTGCGAAAATCACTCAGCGGCACAATGCCCAGCACCGGCTCGAGTGTTGTGAACGGATAATTTGCGATTTTCGGCCTGGCCGCCGAACAGCGGGAAATCAATGTGCTTTTGCCTGCGTTGGGCATACCCACCAGGCCGACATCGGCAATCAGCTTCAATTCGAGCCTGATATTTCTCTGTTCACCCTCCGCACCTGGCGTGGCATATCGCGGCGTCTGATTGGTCGGCCCTGCGAAGGCCTTGTTGCCCTTGCCGCCTTTACCGCCTCGACACAGGCAGATCTTCAGCCCCGCCTCGTTAAGGTCCTTCAGCAGCAGGTTCAAATCTGTATCGTAAATCAGCGTGCCGGGCGGTACCTTGATGAACAGGTCTTTTCCGTCGGCGCCGTGCCGGTTGCTGCCCTGGCCTGGCTGGCCGTTGCCGGCGCGCCAGTTATGCCTGCCTGTAAAATCCAGCAGTGTATCGAGGTTGGGGTCGGTCAGGAAATATACATCGCCGCCCCTGCCGCCGTCGCCGCCGTCGGGGCCGCCTTTGGGGATGAATTTTTCCCTTCTGAAGCTCACGCAGCCTGCCCCGCCGTCTCCGGGCTTGACCTGTATTTATGCCTGGTTAATAAACATTGCTTTAAAAACCTCGTTTAGTGCTGTTTGTTTTTGCTAAAAAAAAAGGATGGTATGAGACCATCCTTTCCCATTTTCGATTGTTGTTTGCGTCAGATTACATTTACTTTTCTACCTGCGAACTGTATTCTTCCGTTAGCAGTGGCAAAAAGCGTGTAATCTCTGCCCATACCGACATTATGGCCGGGGTGGAATCTTGTTCCGCACTGCCTGACGATAATCATTCCGGTTTGCACGGCCTGTCCGCCGGACAGCTTTACTCCCCTGTATTGTGCATTACTGTCTCGTCCGTTTTTGGAAGAGCCTTGTCCTTTTTTATGTGCCATATCTTCAATTACCTCATATTCAAAATAGTTCAAACACTATACCTAAGAAAAGTGATTTTACTCGCCCACCTTGCCTTTGTCCAGAGAAATTTTATTTTCTGAAGGCGCATAAAAAAAACCGAGCCATCAAGCCCGGCTATAAACCTGATAAAAAATGCAACAGTGGTTTTGAAATTGTCCTACTCTTCTGACTGATTTAGATAATTAACTACTTCTACTATATCAGGAACACCAAGCTCGTAAATATCTTTAGGGCCGGTCTTCGGATAAGAAAAAGAGATTTCCAAATCGCCTATATGCTGACCTGATAAATCTTCTATCTTTTCAAATACAACTATGATTAAATTCGTGGTTTTATCCACAACAGCCTCAAATGCAGCATCAAATTCCACATCGTATTCAGGATGGCTATTATCGGCATGAGGGTCAATCCTGGCATTAATTTGATAAATATCGACTTTCTTATTCTGGTATTCACTAGTCCTTCTGGTAATGTTTCCCGTGAATTGTTCGGGTAATTGCAAAAGTACACTCAAAAAATCCGAGTTTGATTTGTATTTTATCGTTTCTTCCCACGTCGTTGAAATGGCGGAAATTAATAATTTGTTTTCATTTGGCCTGTAAGAATAGTTAATTTTATTTGTGAAATCGCTATAATGAATAACTTTTCCATAAATATTGATAGCTATTTTAGAGGATATATTAAACCACTGTTCGGAGTCACTGCCACCAGAACTAAGTGGGCTGTCCTCTTTAATTATTTTAGCTTTTGAAATTATATGTACCCATGGCATATTATCGGTATTTCTAAGGACCTTTGCAAAAGCTGTACTTGCCGGGTCAATTGAAGTTCCGAACTGATTTAAGACTAACGTTACTACAATCAAAACCGCCGCAGCGGAGAATTTTGTAATTGGATTTTTCATGATTATTCTCCATAAATTGAATGGCTGGACCGGTTGTGGATACCGGCCATCGGCTGTTTGTGATTTATAAGCTGCTATTTCTTTCTGGTGCGAATCCTTCCATTTATTAAAATCGAACTGTTGGTTATCCTGCCCAATAGCACGGGACATCAACTCGTCAAAGTTTTTTTCATTTTCAGCGTTCATAACTGGTTCTCCGGAAAGCCATTTTGCTTTAGCTGCTTTTTCATTTTTCTCTTTGCCCTTGTCAGCCTGCCGTTGATTGCCGCTTTGCTAAGCCCCAACACCGAGCCGATTTGCTCGTAAGACAAGCCATCGTAGTATCGCAGGACTAGCAGCTCTTTTTCACCTGCCGGTAACTGCTCGAGCGCACGATGAATCATTCTGTTATATTCATCAAGTCCGTTATGTTCAACTGCCTGTTCCCGGCGGATGATTCGCTCAGCTTTGTTGGCGAGCATATCCTTTGCGACGTTTCTGCAAATCGCTGCAAGCCAGGGCCCGAATTTGCCTGCATCTTTCAGATTAGCCAGCCTGACCAGCGCCCGTGCGAAGGTTTCCTGAGCCGCATCTTCAGCCAGTTGGTAATCATAAAGCACAGTATAAGCAATCGCCTTGACCGCAGAATAATACCGCCTGGCAAGCTGACCAAAGCTATCCAAATCGCCGCCGGTTGCTGCCTCGACCAACTCTATTTCCAACTCATCTGACACTTGAGATTAACCTCTACAATTTTCACTCTTAGAGCTACTATATTGTCTTATTTCCGACCAAAAGTAAGCGCAGAAAATTCAAATTTTCCGCCAAAATCCCAAAATCCAGCACTTGAACCTGTTTTTTATACCCAAAAATGCCGAAATAATTTATAATCCCGGCAATTGAACAGGATTATTATAGGGATTTAACCAGATGGGCATAAAAGAAGCAGCGTTTCAAAAGTGTATTAACCCGGATTGTGCAGCCGAGTTTGATTGCAGCCAGGCTCTATTTAAATGTCCTGCCTGCGGAGAATTGCTGGACGCCGAATACGACTGGGACAAAATTGATGTCCCCCGCAAGCTGAGCGATTTCGGCCTGCGCTGGGCCGGCAGAGGCAACCCGCTGGATTTCTCCGGTGTGTGGCGATTCCGTAACCTGCTGAATTTCTGCCCCGATAGTTACAAAATTACAATCGGCGAAGGCCAGACCATCCTGCAGCAGAACGACCAAGTCGCCCGCTACGCCGGCATCGAGCCGGGCTGCTTATTTTTGCAGTACGAAGGGCTGAATCCTTCCGGCTCGTTCAAAGACAACGGAATGGCGGCGGCGTTCAGCCATGCAAAAATGGTCGGCGCAACCTCCTGCGCCTGTGCATCGACCGGCAACACATCGGCATCCGTTGCCCTGTATGCACAAAGCTGCGGCATTAAATGCACGGTCTTTATCGGTTCGGGGCGGATTGCATTCGGCAAGCTCAGTCAGGCGATGGATTACGGCGCCCAGACCATACAAATCCACGGCGATTTTGATGACTGTATGAGGCAGGTGCAGGATGTCTGCAACAAGCTTGGGCTGTATCTGCTCAATTCGCTCAATCCGTTCCGGCTCGAAGGGCAAAAAACCATAATGTACCGAATCATCGAAGCACTGCACTGGGAACTGCCCGACTGGATTGTCGTGCCGGGCGGCAACCTCGGCAATTCAAGTGCATTCGGCAAGGCTTTTAACGAGCTGAAAAGGCTCGGCCTGATTGATAAAATACCCCGCCTGGCCATCATCAACGCTGCCGGCGCAGATACCCTGACCGATTTAGTCAACAATAAGAAACTCACCTGGAACGACGGCAAAGTCAACCAGAAGATTATAGATGATTATTACGCAGATTTGACTGCACGCAATTTTTCACCGCATACCTGCGCATCAGCAATCGAAATATCGCGTCCCGTCAATCTGAAAAAATGCCTGCGGGCGCTCGATGTCTGCAACGGCATTGTACGAGCAGTAACCGACCAGGAAATCATAGACGCAAAAGCAGTTATCGGCAGGTTCGGCCTGGGCTGTGAGCCGGCCTCTGCGGCAACAATCGCAGGCCTGAAAAATTTACGCACTGAAGGAATCATCGGTGCAAATGAGCGAATCGCCTGTGTTCTGACGGGGCATCCGCTAAAAGACCCGAACGTAACGGTTAATTATCACAAAGACAAGCAAGGACAATTCAGCAATCCGCCGATAGAAGCCCCCAACGATTTGGATGCTTTAATTAAGCTAATCCACGTCTGATTTTCCAAATCGAAACGGACCGCATTAAAAAGAAAAATGTCCTCGCAAAAGAATTATATAACAGTAAAACTACGGCAAGAGCAGTTGGAACTGTCTTTTAATTCGATGGCAAATATGTCATTTTAGCTGAAAACGTACAACTATGAATATTCTGGGGATATCGGCTTTCTACCACGATAGTGCCGCAGCAATTATCTGCGATGGACAAATTTTTGCTGCCGCCCAGGAGGAACGTTTCACAAGAATTAAACACGATAGTCGAATGCCTTCCGATGCTGTGAACTATTGTCTGGAAGCTGCTGGAATAACCACAGAACAGCTTGACTACGTTGTATTTTACGAAAAACCTCTCATCAAGCTCGACAGATTGCTTGAAACTTATATTGCATACGCCCCGCGTGGATTTAGGCAGTTCCTCGATGCCATACCAGTTTGGTTACGTCATAAACTGCACATTCCTCGTGAAATAGATAAAGCATTACAAAATAGATTTCACGGTCGTTATATTTTTACCGAGCATCATGAATCCCACGCCGCCAGTGCATTTTTCTCAAGTCCGTTCGATGAAGCTGCAATTCTAACAATGGATGGTGTCGGTGAATGGGACACAGCAAGCTTCGGAATAGGCCGAGGCAATAAAATCGAACTAACAAATGTGCTGAACTTCCCACATTCGCTCGGACTGCTTTATTCAGCTTTTACATATTTTACCGGATTCCGCGTCAACTCAGGCGAATATAAACTGATGGGTTTGGCGCCCTACGGTCAGCCGAAATTTTATAACCTTATATTAAAAGAACTGCTTGACCTCAAAGAAGACGGCTCGTTCCGTCTGAATATGTCATATTTCCCTTATTGTCATAAGAATGTGATGACAGACTCAAAATTTGCACGCCTGTTCGACGGCCCGCACCGCAGCCCTCAATCTCCTTTAACGCAGCGTGAAATGGATATGGCAGCATCTATACAGGCTGTAACAGAAGAGATTATGCTTCGTATGGCAAGGCACGTTTATCGTCAAACAGGTATGAAAAATCTTGCACTGGCCGGCGGCGTGGCACTGAACTGTGTTGGTAATGGCAGAATCCTCCGGGAAGGGCCGTTCGAGAAAATCTGGATTCAGCCGGCTGCAGGAGACGCCGGCGGAGCAATTGGTGCAGCACTGTTCGTATGGTACCATTTGCTCGATAACCAGCGCAAACTCGATGGTCGTGACAAACAGCAGGCCAGTCTGCTGGGGCCGGCCTATAGCAACGAACAAATACACAGCTTTCTCGAATCAGTCAACGCCAAATATCACATCTTTCAGGATGAAGAACAGCTTGTAACAAAAGATGCAGGCTTAATCGACGAAGGAAATGTAATCGGCTGGTTCCAGGGGCGGATGGAGTTTGGCCCGAGAGCGTTAGGCAACCGTAGTATTATCGGCGATGCACGCAGCGAAAAGATGCAATCAATAATGAACCAGAAAATCAAGTTCCGTGAGTCATTTCGACCTTTTGCCCCCAGCGTCCTGAAAGAAGACGTGCAGGAATATTTCGTTCTGCCGGACGGTTCTGAAAGCCCTTATATGTTATTAGTTGCTCCCGTTTGTGCTGCTCAACGTTTGCCTTTAAATGTGTCACTGGAATCAATTAGAGGATTGGACAAACTAAAAGTCAAACTAAGCACCATACCTGCGGTTACTCACGTTGACTATTCAGCCCGCATCCATACAGTTGACCCCGAGCGCAATCCCAGACTATATCATCTGATTAAGCGGTTCAAGCAAATAACCGGCTGTCCCGTGATTATCAACACCAGCTTCAACATTCGCGGTGAACCGATTGTTTGTTCTCCCGAACAGGCTTATCGATGTTTTATGGCGACAAATATGGACGTACTGGTAATGGAAAATCAGCTTCTTTTTAAACAGGAGCAGCAACAAGCGGCACAAAATCAGATAGACGAATATAAAGGACAATTTGAGCTTGATTAAATTGATTACTGAGGTCAAAACCTAATGTCGCTATTCGAGATAAACAGGCATCCAGAACCCAAAGAGCTTCGCAATTTTGGTTTGATTGCACTGATTGCATCGATAGTATTTTCTTTATTGCTCAATATT
>CAZYWY010000066.1:0-7969 GCA_964651605.1 uncultured Pirellulales bacterium
TCCGGACTACTACCGGCAAAACCGAAATTTAATGAGTAAATTTCGTCGCTATGATTATTTGTTGAGCGCACTGCCCGGCTTGGAGCCTATAGGCAGTGTGCCACCCATCGGCAAGCGAGGCTTCCTCGAACTGGTCATTGAAGCAGCCGGGCCAGTCCAGACCGTAGAGACAATTTTTTTAAGCGACGATATTCATCAGTATCAGGGCCTGTTGGCAGGAGAAATAGACAACAGCAAGCTCGACTTGGCAGTTTTGACTCTCGATAAGACCGAAAGCGAGCCTGTGCTGCCCGGATTTCTTTTACCGGCGGATGATTCACAGCAGAGCGAGAATGACCGGCTGGCCGTTGACGAGGTATGGTCGAGATATTTCCGTTATGCCGCAAAGGTTGCTGAACGCGAACACAGCGATTTTTTGCTCACCTGGATTGCTTTCGAGGTGGGGCTTCGCAATGCACTGGTTACAGCACGCGCCCAGATGCTCGATTTGGACGCAGCAGCTTACCTGGTTGAGCCGGAGCTGGCCGACAGCGCTCTGGATTATAGTGCGATTGTATCGGCCTGGTCATCTGCACCGAATCCTCTTGCGGCTCTGGAGACACTGGACAAGGCCAGGTGGGACTGGCTCTGTGAAAACGGAGACTGGTTTAGTTTTAAGGCAACTGAAATAGAAGTTTATGCCGCCAAACTTATACTTTTGCATCACTGGCGGCGGATTTTATCTGAAAAAAAGAATCAGCTTGATTTGGTACAGGCCTGATTCGATTGAATTTTTTTTTATAATGAGGAACAATCGTGAAGGGACGAATTAAAGCCGTCTTCGGAAATATGGTAGTTGCTCAGACTGATGAACGAGTGGTCAAGAATGGCATAGGTTATTGTGTTCGCCACGATGGGGTTAGGCTGCTTTGTGAGGTTTTGCATATTCGCGGCGATTCCGTTGACCTGCAGATTTTCGAGGAGACTCGCGGTTTGCGAGTGGGAGATACGGTCGAATTTCATGAGAATATGCTCTCGTCTGTCCTGGGGCCGGGGCTGCTTGGGCAGATATATGACGGACTTCAAAATCCTCTGCCCAAACTGGCGGAAAAGGTAGGCTTTTTTCTCAAGCCCGGCAACTATATCCACGCCCTCGATACGCAGCGCAAGTGGGATTGGACGCCGAAGGTTCAGCCCGGTACTGTTGTCCGGCCTGGCGATGCCCTCGGCAGTGTGCCGGAGACCATATTCGAGCATAACATTATGGTCCCTTTCAGCTGGACTGGCCAGTTCACTGTGAAGGATATTGTCCCAGCGGGTTCTTATACCGTTACAAAAGAAGTTGCAACTGTTGTAGATTCATCCGGCAATACACACGCTGTAACGATGGAGCAGAACTGGCCTGTGAAAAGGCCTTTGTGTGTAGCCAAAAGGCGTCTGCTGCCGACGGCGCCTCTGGTAACCAGCGTCAGAATTATCGATTCGATGTTCCCTGTTGTCCAGGGCGGGACATATTGCATCCCGGGGCCTTTCGGCGCCGGCAAGACCGTCCTGCAGCAGATTACTTCGCGTTATGCCCTGGTGGATATCGTGATAATTACTGCCTGCGGCGAACGGGCAGGTGAGGTAGTTGATACAATCAGGGAGTTTCCGCAGCTTGAAGACCCGCGTACCGGACGCAGCCTGATGGAGCGGACAATCATCATCTGTAATACTTCGGCAATGCCGGTCGCAGCCCGTGACGCCTCTGTATATACCGGAGTAACTCTCGCAGAATATTATCGTCAGATGGGTCTGAACGTCCTGCTTCTTGCGGATTCGACCAGCCGATGGGCCCAGGCGATGCGGGAAATTTCAGGCAGGCTCGAAGAAATACCGGGCGAGGAGGCATTTCCCGCCTATCTGGAAAGCAGGATTGCAAAGTTCTATGAGCGAGCCGGCGCCGTTGAATTAAACGACGGGCGCATCGCATCGGTTACAATCGGCGGCACGGTCAGCCCGGCAGGCGGAAACTTCGATGAGCCTGTTACTCAGGCCACTTTGAAAGTTGTCGGCGCTTTCCACGGCTTGAGCCGTTCCCGCAGCGATGCAAGGCGCTATCCGTCTATCGACCCGCTGGACAGTTGGAGCAAATACGTCGGCATTATTGAGCCGCAGAAGGTTGCCAAAGTAAAACAAGTGCTTCGCAAGGGCGATGAAGTCCGCCAGATGATGACTGTTGTCGGCGAGGAAGGGACACCTATCGAAGATTTCACAATAATGCTCAAAGCGGAATTCTTCGACTCGGCATATCTGCAACAAAATGCCTTCGACAAGGTCGATGCTGCCACATCGACAGACCGTCAGCAGTTTGTTTTCGATAAAATACTCGAAGTTATTGAAGCGGATTTTGCATTTAAGGATAAGGACGAGGCCCGGCATGCGCTGAAAAAAATCAGCAGTATGTTCATTAACTGGAACTATGCCCCCTGGGATAAAAGTGTTCTGGGCAAGTCGCAGAAAAATGATGTACCGCCGGCGGACCAAAAGAAACAAAGCACCCCCGCTTCTGTCTTTCGACAGAAAGACGCGGGGGCAAAAGACGGGCAGGAAGCAGAACGAGGTGACTTCAAAGAAATCCTCGGCAGGATTGACCAGTATATCAAGTCGCTTCTTGAGAAGGTAAAAGACTCCGAAAGACAGGCAGAGGTTCATAATGAGAACATTTTATGATGATATTTCACGCATAGCCGGAAATGTTGTAACTGTGAAAGCCGTTGGAATCGGTTACGACGAGCTTGCGGTAATAACAACAGACCACGGCTCTTCGCTGGCTCAGGTGATTCGGCTCGAAGATGACCAGGTCAGTCTCCAGATATTCGGAGGCACCGAGGGAATTTCCAATATGGATAAAATCCGGTTTCTCGGTCACTCCTTTCAGGTGCCGTTCAGCGATGCTCTGCTGGGACGTGTATTTGACGGCTCAGGCCTACCCAGGGACGGCAGAGCCGAAGTCAAGGCTGAAGCTGTGGAAACCGGCTCACCGGCGGTCAATCCCATCAAACGCAGAGTCCCCGACAAAATGATACACACGCGTATTCCGATGATAGATGTCTTCAATACGCTCGTCGGCTCGCAGAAGCTGCCTATTTTTTCCGTGGCCGGCGAGCCGTACAATGACCTGCTGGCAAGGGTCGGTATGCAGGCCAGTGCCGATGTAATTATTCTTGGCGGTATGGGTCTGCGTCACGATGATTACCTGACATTCCGCAATAGTTTTGACCAGGCAGGCGTGCTGGGTCGAACCATTATGTTTATTCATACCGCTGCCGACCCGGTGGTCGAATGTCTGCTTATACCAGACCTGTCGCTGGCAGTGGGGGAACAGTATGCCCTGCAGGGCAAAAATGTCCTTGTGCTTCTTTCCGATATGACGGCGTTTTCCGATGCCCTGAAGGAAATCGCCATTACGATGGAGCAGGTGCCGTCCAATCGCGGCTATCCGGGTGATTTGTACACTCAGTTAGCCAGGCGATATGAAAAGGCCGTGGACTTTGACGGCGCAGGTGCGATGACAGTACTGGCCTGTGTAACGATGCCCGGCGACGATGTCACTCATCCGGTGCCTGATAACACAGGATATATCACCGAAGGGCAGCTTTATCTGCGTAACGGGCGAATCGAGCCGTTCGGCTCACTGTCACGTTTGAAACAGCTTGTCAACGGCAAGACTCGTGACGACCATCGTGCCATTATGAATGCCTGCATTCAGCTTTACGCACAAAGTGATGAAAGCCGGGAAAAACGCGAAATGGGCTTCGAGCTTTCCGAATGGGATGAACGACTGCTGAAATACGGCATTTTGTTCGAAGATGAAATTATGAATCTTAATTTGAACATAGGTCTTTTTGATGCGCTGGACAAGTGCTGGGAAATTCTGGCCGAATGTTTCAAGCCGGAAGAAACCGGTATCAGAGATGCCATTATCAAAAAGCACTGGCCTGCGAATAATTCTGCAAATGAAAAGGTGAAAATCGCCGAACCTGTAAAAGCCTGACAGTAAAGCTATGGCCAAGAAAAAAATCAAATATACGCGAACCGAACTGAAGCAGCAGCGTGACGCCCTGTCTCGCTACAAGCGCTATCTTCCTACTCTGAAGCTGAAACAGCAGCAGGTGCAGGTCTCAATAGTTCAGATGCGTCAATTGTTCCGCCAGGCGCAGGAAGCGGTCGAAGTTACGACGAAAACCATATCTGCTTATGAAGGTTTGTTTAATAATGTCGCCGGTCTTAATTTCAAAGAACTGGCCAAACCTGCGGATGTCGCAACAAAAACATATAGTGTCGCAGGTGTTCACATCCAGCAACTGGAGAACATAGCTTTTTCTAAAAAGGATTACAGCCTGTTCGCTACTGCCCCGTGGGTTGACAAAGCACTGGCAGACCTTCGCAGGCTCAGTCAGCAGAAGGTTGAGCTGGAAATTTTGCAGAGGGCTCTGGATTTATTGCAGAACGAGCTGAAAAAAGTGATGCAGCGTGTCAACCTGTTTGAAAAGGTTATGATTCCGAATACTATTGAAAATATCCGCAGGATTCGTATTGCTCTCGGCGACCAGATGACAGCAGGCGTCGCACGGGCAAAAATCGCAAAAGCAAAATTAGACCAGGATGAGTATCTTGTTTATACGGAGACCGAAGGCTTATGATTGTCCCGATGTCCAAAGTTTATATTGCAACGCAGAGCTACAACAATGCCCGTCTTCTGGATGTGCTTGGTCGGCTTGGAGTTGTACATATCAAACCGGTGGACCCTGCCAGGGCTGTTGCACAGGAACAGACCGTCAATTCCATTTCTGCTCTTGAGCAGGCTTTTCGGATTTTGCGGACAATCGAGCCGGCCGGCCAGACTCCCGAAATTTCTGCTGCGGATGCAGCGAAGAAAACTATTGCTGTTCACAAAATGATGGCAGAACAAAAGGAACGTCTCAATGCCCTGCATCGGACGGCGGAGCAGCTTGCTGTATGGGGGAATCTGGAGCTGAACCATCTTGAAAATCTCAGGTCGAAAGGGATTGAAATAAAGTTTTACTCGGTTGCTAAAAAAGACATGGCTTCTCTGGAGGCAGAGTGTCTGGAGGTTATAGGCCAGCAGACCGGAAAAAATGTGCTGGTAGCTGTGGTTGACCGGATGGGCAAGTTCAAGCTGCCGGAAGCAGGTAAAGAGCTCCCCTGGCCTGGTACCGACCTGCCGACAGTGAAAAAAGAGGCCTCTGAGGTTGATGCCTCTCTAAAGCGGTCCAGCCAGGAGTTGGCGCAACTGGCGCATTTGACAGATGCGATGCAAAAGCAGTTGGATAGTTTGAGAACGCAGGCTGATTTCAGTATCGCACAAAACAGCGGTCTTTCAGGCAAGGCTCTGTTCGCAATGCAGGGCTGGGTGCCGTCTAAAAAGGCCGAATCTCTGTCGGATGATTTGATAAAGCACAATATTACCGCAGCAGTGGAAATCGCTCCTGTCGGTCAGGATGAGGAGCCGCCGACGCTGGTTGAGTACCCTGCCTGGACCAGACCAATCAAGGGACTTTTCGACATACTCGGCACGGTGCCGGGATATCGCGAGTTCGATGTCTCCATCCCATTTATGCTGGCTTTGCCGATTTTCGCCGCTATGCTCATTTCTGACGGCGGGTACGGAGCGGTTTTATTCCTGGGCTTTCTACTTGGATACAAAAAGTTTTCACCGTCACTGGGTGCGGACTTTACAAAGTTTCTGATTGTAGTTGGAGCCGTCTCTATGATTTGGGGATTATTGTGCGGCTCTTTCTTCGGATTTTTACTATATACGCCGCCGATTCCTGTGAATATGACCGACAGTTCCCGCTTTATGCTGATGCAAATCAGTTTCTTTATGGGAACGATTCATTTAAGCTCCGCTCAGCTATTGCAGGCGTTTAAGATTTTTCCTGATTTGCGGTTTCTCAACAAAACAGGCTGGGCTATTTTTATCTGGGGAATGCTCGGTGTTGTGCGGATGTTTGTCCTCAGCACGTCACTGACCTGGGCTACACCCTGGCCTTATTGCCTGATTGCCGGAGCTGCTCTGGCGGTTCTGTTCAATTCGCCGAGTAAAAATATTGTCAAAATGATTTTGCTGGGGATTGCCAATTTCCCGCTTTCGATGCTCGGTGCATTTTCTGATACAATCAGTTATGCCCGTCTGATGGCAGTCGGGCTGGCAGGCAGCGTTCTTGCCGGAAGTTTTAATGATTTGGCTTTTTCCGGCTCATGGATTCTTACGGCGCCGACTTTAATCTTCGGACATGGACTGAATCTTGGTTTGGCAATGATTGCACTTTTCGCTCATGGTGTTAGATTAAATATGCTTGAATTCTCCAATAATCTCGGTATGCAATGGAGTGGTTATTCTTATAAACCTTTTCAAATAACTCAGGAGTAAAACAAAATGGCTGCAATGACATTATTAAGCGATTGTTTCACTAATGGTATCTTCAGTGTGCTTGCTCAGGCTGAGCCTGCTGGTCCCGTAACAGGCTGGCTGTTTCTCGGGCAGCTCGGCATTGTGCTGATGATGGGTATGGGTGCCTTGGGAAGCGCCATAGGTACCGGCGCAGCCGGACAGGCAGCCGCTGGCGCCTGGGGCAAAGAGGGCAAGGCCGGCAAAACCCTCAGATTTACTTATATCATTCTTGTCAGCGCTCCTATTACCCAGACCTTGTATGCGATGATTGTTATGAACAATCTCGGCAAGGTGCTGCAGAACCCCACAGTTGCTGCTGCAAATGCGGGTCTGCTTCTGGGTATTGGCATTGCGACCGGGATTGGTGAAATGTTGTCCGCATTGTTCCAGGGTCTTGTTGGTGCAGCGGGCGTTCGTTCGCTTAGCGAAAGCGACGGCAAAGGATTTGCATTTCTGCTTATCGCAATCGGTATTGTTGAGACGGTCGGTATTTTTACGATGGTCTTTATGCTCGGCATGATTCCGAAGCTGCCGTAAGTTACAAGAGACAATCTATAGTCTAAAACTAAATCAACTATCGAATCCGGGCCTCGCGCCCGGATTTTTTTTGGAATTACGATGTATATAAATGCGATATCCCCGGACTACAAATCAATCCTCGACGAACTCAATCGTAACCGGTGTGGATATAAGTGTACCTGTCCATACTGAGACTAATTGTTTATTGCTCACCATTGGAATTTCCGGTTTATAATCTTTGTCTCGTCCCAAATATCTCTCCATTGTGATTTCCTTTTTACTATTTGAGTATCGAACTACAAGTCGCATTTTTCCGGGAACATTGTGTCCCATGTTTCTGTTGAATATTCTGCTTTCATCAGGTTTTAGCCTGAATATATCCTGTTGCCATGCTTCCGATTCAAACATATTATGGGAAGTCACAATTTGCGGGACGGTATATGTGATGGTTTTTCCATCCCAGTTATCGTCTGTAATTACTATATCAATTTTGTTAAAAGGAACCCAGATAGTTATGTCTTCTCTTGAGAGATTTGTGAAGACAACTTCAAGCTTGTATTCATCTCCGACATGATATTTCAGAGGTGATATATGCAGAGCAATACCCAGCCCGTTACAAACTTCGACAGGCTTAGGAGACTCGATGGAATCAATACCCGTAAGCTGTTTCGGCTCTATTTTTGTACGACATGAACCGCAAAGAACCAATAGAGCAACACAATACAATTTCAAGATGGCTAAATTATGTCCCATTTTTTCCTCAATCATTATTTTAATTGTCTGGCTCGTAGAAATTATTAGTCCTGACAGATGTAATTATAGCTCTTTCGTTGCAAACAATTAGAATTATATACCTTCTGGTTACAATAATCAAAAATAATTAAAATAAGTACTGCGTGTGGAACTGTTAATGTACAAGTAGGAAGTCCTGCTGTAGATCTCCCTGATATTCAGTGCCAAGATTTTATGTCTCCTAGTGATTGTAAGATACTTTATAATTTATGTGACCCTGTT
>CAZYWY010000067.1:0-3932 GCA_964651605.1 uncultured Pirellulales bacterium
CGAGGCAGTTTCCCACGTGCTTATAGCCCTTTGAACTGCACTGCCCTCACCTGTACAGTCGGAAGTATTTTCGTTTATATAGAACGGTACGGATGGATTTGTGCCTGGCCATTTCAGCTGCCCGTATCCGAATGTCACTCGAAACAGTTTTCCCTCACTTGTACCACTGCTTGTTGTTACAGTTACAGGCCCGCTGCCAGCGGAGGCCAAATACCCGTCCACGTCTTTGGCAGGTACTGTGCAGACAATCTGGGTGTCATTCCACGACACAATGTCCGCCGAAATTTTCGGTTCACCCTGCCTGTAGAAGAATTCCACCTTGCCGGTTTCCTGAACAGCTCCGAAATTGCTTCCTGTGATTGTTACCTGCGTTCCTGTGCCTGCCGGGGCCTTATCCGGTGAGATGCTTGTAATAACCGGCCCGTCGGTCGTTGTCGAGAGCTTGAATTTCTGAATCTCCTGTTCCCATATTGAAGCGGGCGACAAACCCTCTGTTACCAGCTCAACAATTTCCATAAATGCTTCAGCCCGTATTTCAGTTCCGTTCCAGAAAACCTTGCTGTCAAATACATTCAGCTTGCTGAAACGTCCCTCGGTCAAACTGTACGGGCTGCCCGCAAGAAACACAATGATTTCTTCCTGGCTGCTGAATTTCGGTACGCCGCTAACCATCTCAGCAATTCCATCGATAGTCCCGCCGACGACCTCAAAAACCAGCGGACTTTCAACCTGAGATTTTACAGTTTGCAGAATCGGCTCAATAGTAACTTTTGTGTAGATGTGTTTGCCGCGTTCATCAGTCAGCCAATATGACTCGGTTCGGCTGACCCGCCCCCAAACGATTAAAGACGACCTGCCTATAATATCTTCCAGCTCTGCCTGTCGGGGTATTTGCACGCTTGTCGCTGTATTAGGCTCAGTGCTTTGCCGGGCCTGTGCAGTAACTGAAAATAGTCCGGTCAGGACGAAAAAAAATATCAAAGCTCTGTGTTTTTGAATCATCATTCCTCCGCTCCGGGGGTTCAGAAAGATAACCTGTCCCGCGTTATCACAATTCTACGGCAGATTAGTTCTCAACCAAATCTGGCCTGTAACCGGATTAGTCGGGTCGCTTGTTCTGGTCTCTATGATAAGCCCGCCTGCGGCCTTTATTGCTCCTCCCTGAACCTCGAGCTTATTTGCCGGGTTCGTAGTACCGATGCCGACATTGCCCTGATTGTAATAGGCCATCGAGCCATTTTGCAGCCAGAGAGATTCTCCGGGTGGTCCTTCCTGGCCGGTATCGCCTGTATCACCTTTGGGTCCCTGAGGTCCTTCCTGCCCCTGTTGTCCTTGTGGTCCTGTCGGACCTGCTGGGCCTGTGGCACCGGTATCGCCTTTGGGACCAGCCGAACCCTGCGGACCAGGTATGCCTGATGCGGCATACAGTGCATAAGGCACAGCCGATATTTTCTCTCGCGAGCCGAGAGGGATGAACGCACCTGAACTGTCTGCCAGGCGGAATCCAATTTCCATCCATCGAGGTTCGCCATTAAATATACCGCTGCCTAAATCAAGCTGTGCGGTATAATGGCCGTCTCTGACTTCGAGATTCTCGACTGTAACCGGCAAGGCCAGCAGGTTGCCATCGACAGGCTTATCATATACGGCAAATTCAAAATCATACAAACCATTCAGAAGTATGTCACCAACTGCCAAAATGCCCTGATAAGCGAAATCCGAAGGTGGTGACTTTATGGCCAGGCTGTGAAAGCTGCCGGCTGTTATTGCACTGAAACCGGAATTAGGTTCGGGTACATTGCATTGACCAAAGAGATTATACCCCCACGCCACAATTGAGCCGTCAGCCTTCAGGCCGAGGCTGTGGCCATAACCGGCTGCAACAGCAACGAAACCGGAATTAGGTTCAGGTACGTTGCATTGGCCGAAGTTATTCAAGCCCCAGGCCACAATTGAGCCGTCGGCCTTCAGGCCAAGGCTGTGGCCCCAGCCTGCTGCTATGGCAACGAAGCCGGTATTAGGCTCCGACACGGCACCGCTGTTTCCCCATGTGTATATAGAATCCGGCTTTATATCCTGTCCCAGACAGACAAAGGGACACAGGAGAAGAAATAGGAACGCTGTTATTTTTAAGGTTCGCATTATTTAATCCTTTCAAGAAATTGAGCCGCATTTTCAGTGCAGATTATGTTCATTTGCATATACATTTCCCAAAAGCACAAATGGAGCCAAAGAAACCGCCTCCCTGATGTGTCCTGAATATCGCCCCAGTTGATGTAAAACTATATATAATAATACTTTATATATGCCTTTATGTCAAGATAAATCCGGCATGCAATAGGAGAAGTGGCGTTTGGATAACCTCGAAAAATGAAATTGCTGCATTTTGCTCGCAATGAGATAGTTAGAGATACCCTTAATCCGTTGCCATATGTGGATGGTCTGAATTATTTTTTGTTTATAGAGGCTAAGACCTCTTTGCCGAAAGCCATACATTCGGTTCGTTTAAGATTGTCGTAATCTTCCATTTGTCCCATAATTTTGGCGGTTTGTGAGTCCATAAGGGATTTTGTGATTCTGCCGAGAAATACTTTTGAGGGTACTTTGTCAACTTCGCAAAGTTTTGCCAGGTGGTCATCAATCAAGGCCTTAATCTGCTCAGGCCCAACTGGTTGGCGCATATTTCCGCATACTATAAAAAGCCCCCGGATTTTATCTTTCAGCCATTCCTTGTTCTGCTTGATGTATTCCTGAAGCTGCTGAGAAGTTGCTGCGTTTCTGATTGAGCCTCCAATGATGATATATTCAAATCCCTTAAGGTCGGGATTTTCGCGAACATCGAAAACATCTGCAATCCCTGCCATTCCTTCTGAAATCCATACTGCTGCATCGCGTGAGCTTCCACACCAGGTGCTGTAAAGTATGGCGTATTTCTTTTCAGACGGCATAGGGTAATACTTTAATGCTTGTGCATTCCGGGTCAAAGCCAGAGTACCGAGTCCTGCAAATCCTAATTTAAGGAAACGTCGCCTTTTCATTACTTTCCTTTCATATTGAGGTTAAAACGGTTTTTACCACATATTGATAGTAATAACTTAGTGGTAAGGTTGCAACTAAATAATGTTATGTAACTACCCGTTTTGAGCTGAGGGTGCTGAATCATTTTAAGACAAGGGGTATATGAATATAGGACCAAGATTTTTTTTTCAGAATATACACAGCTCAAAATCTGCTAATAAAGGGGATAGTGAAGTTTTAAATCAACATCTTTATTATTTGACCTCCAGCAACTGCCGATAAGCAGATTGAAATGTGACAACCGTATAGGTCACAACCAGAGATATATACGAACAGGATACTATTGAGGTAATTATGGCTGCCATCAAAGCAACATTAAGAGGAACCGTACAAAGCACACAAATTACACGCATTATTAAAGCCCTTAAGACATTTCGCAGGGCTTTTCTCGAGAAAGCTTCCGCCAAAGGCAGATGTATTTTGCCCGAAAAGCTTGTGAATATATTCGGACCTGCCTGGAACGGGTACGGAAACATAGAATTAAGATACAGTGGAAGTTCCATACATTCGACCGACCCGTATGAATGCGTCTTTGAAAAATCGGATGGTTCGTGGGTCGGGCGGAATTTGAATAATGTAGTTACTTTGGAAGACTATGAACAATTACTCTTTAGCTGCTGGTCTTATGCAGATGGACAGGCTCTTGATGTTAAAGAACCCGGTGACCTTTGCGTTATGAGTTGGGTAGTCAAACAGGATGCTGCCGCAGTTCTTGAGAAAATTGTTAAAGATATTGAAGTACTTTTAATTCCTCTGTCCGGAAATAGTAACTTTGAAGAATACGTTAAAAAAATACCTCAAATCCTCAGAAACGGTAACAGCGAATGGATATCTTCTCGTGTACCCTGGACATA